>NZ_JBNCAR010000007.1:0-143633 GCF_051280715.1 Thauera sp. AutoDN2
CTGCTTCGGGCTACGCCCTTTGCAGGCTTCCCACCTCGCATAACCGAGCGGACAATTCATTTGCTACAACACCGGACAGTTCTATTTGTTGCCAACAATTCCGGGCCTTCCGTGCAAAAAAACACGCATGCTCAGCTTGACTTCCGCGGCGGACTTTGTAGTATTCAAACAAACGTTCGAATTAGTTCTTTCGATACGCTCATCGCAGAAACGATGGGTGGCTCACGCAGGCCGGACGGTGCATACGCGTTTTTCCCGAGGAGACACGGAACGCGGACTTGCGCATGCTCGGTATCGGTGTTTGCGCGATGCGCTCGGCATGCGATGCGTGTTTCGCAGAACCTTGGCCACGTCTACAACAAGATTTTCCGCCAGTTGGCGGCGAAATCGCCCATGAGGAGGAGTCAAATGAGTCGGAGTCATTCAGCAGCGCAGCCGCGCCGCCCCGGGCTGGCGCTCGGTACCCTGGCAGCTTCCGTTGCCCTGGCCTTTGCTGCGCCCACCGCGGTGCATGCGTTCGAGTTCACCAGTGCCAGCGGCGAGGTGACGGGCAGTTTCGATACCACGCTTTCGGTCGGCGGCCTGTGGCGGATGCAGGATCGCGAGTCTTCGCTGATCAGCATCGCCAACGGCGGTACCTCGCGCGACCCCAACTCCGATGACGGTAACCTCAAGTACGACAAGGGTGACATGGTTTCGCTGGCCTTCAAGGCCACGCACGACCTGGAGCTGAGCTACCGGAACTTCGGCGCCTTCTTCCGTGGCACCTATTTCTACGACCACGCCTTCATGCACAAGAGCGGCATGAGCAATGCCGCGCGCGGCGAACTCGGGCGCGATGCGGAGCTGCTCGACGCCTATGTGCGCGGGCGCTTCGACGTTGGCGGTCGGGCGCTCAATGTGCGTGCCGGTCGCCAGGTGGTGAGCTGGGGCGAGAGCACCTTCATCCAGAACGGCATCAATGTCCTCAACCCGGTCAACGTCAGCCGCTTGCGCGTGCCCGGCTCCGAACTCAAGGAAGGCCTGACCCCGATCGGCATGCTGTGGGCTTCGCAGGAACTCACCGACAACGTCTCCGCTGAAGTCGTGTGGATGGCGGAGTGGGAGAAGACCAAGATCGAGCCGGCGGGGACCTTCTTCAGCACCAACGACTTCGTGTCTGCGGGGGGCAACATCGCCTACACCGGCTTTGGCCGGCTGAATGACGGCAACAAGCCGCCGATGATGTACATGGGACCGACCACGCCCGCCCAGCTTTTCGCGCCTCGTGCGGATGACCGGGAGCCGGGGAATGGCGGCGAGTACGGTCTTGCGTTGAGGATGCTGGTACCTGAGTGGAACTACACCGAATTCGGCCTTTATCACGTGAACTACCACAGCCGGATTCCGTTCGTTTCGGGCTACCGGGGAGGGTACTCGACCCACGGCACGCCGATTCCCGGCTGCAACGTGTTCGATCCTGTCGTCGCCTCAGGGGCAAGCGGCTTGCCGGGCGGGTGCGCCTACGCGAGCGGTCGTGGCGGGGAGTATTTCGTCGATTATCCAGAGAACATCAAGCTGTTCGGTTTGAGCTTCAACACCGCAGGTCCGGCCGGCATCGCCCTGCAGGGGGAGTACTCATATCGCAAGAACCAGCCGGTCCAGTTGCCGTCGGCAGAATTGCTGCTTGCAGCGCTGGGTGCGCCCAACCAGATCACGGGCACGGGCGTGACGCAGGTGGGGCCGAGCACATTCGTTCCGACTGCCTTCCTGAAGCCCTATGGCGAGGAGATCACGGGGTATCGCCGCGTGAAGATGCATCAGGTTCAGCTGACCGGTACCAAGGCGGTGCCGCAGGTGCTGGGTGCGGAGCAGATGGTCGTGGTCGGAGAGATCGGCTATACGCATCTGAATCTGCCTTCGAATCTGAAGTTCGCAGCATCCGGCTGCCATCTGCCGCAGGTGGGTTCGTCGACGGCCACTTCGTTCGGCGCCACCAGCGCCGGTTGCTTCATGACGGAAAACTCGTGGGGGTATCGGCTGCTTGCCCGCTTCGAGTACCCGAACGCGGTTGCCGGTGTGAACCTCTCGCCGCGCATCGCGTTTTCGCATGACGTCAGCGGCAGGGGGCCGACCTTCAATGAAGGTGCCAAGGCCGTCACGCTGGGGCTGGGCATGAACTACCGGCAGAACTGGCAGGCCGACATTGCGTACAGCACCTTCTTCGGTGGCAAGAAGATCACGGGGGTCGATCCGAGCCCGAATCCGTATGGCCAGCCGCAGACCTACGCGAGCCACACCAACCCGCTCTACGACCGCGATTTCCTCTCGGTCAGCGTCAGCTACTCGTTCTGAGCACCCACCGGATTCTGGAGACTCAAGTTATGCGCAAGACACTCACGATTCTCGGCGCAGCGCTCGCGGTGGCGCTGGCCACGCCGGCCCTGGCCGATGCCTCGCGGTTGGGCAAGGACCTGACGCCCATGGGGGCGGAACTCGCCGGCAACGCGGCGGGCACCATTCCCGCCTGGGACGGCGGCCTGAAAGCCGCTCCGGCGGGTCATGAGGCGGGCGGGCACTATGCCGACCCCTTCGCAGCCGACAAGCCGCTGTTCACGATCGACGCCAGCAACCACGCGCAGCATGCCGACAAGCTCACCCCGGGCCAGCTCGAGATGCTCAAGACCTACGCCACCTGGAAGCTGAACGTCTACCCGACGCGGCGCAGCGCGGCCTTCCCGCAGGGGCACTACGAGCAGACCGTCGCCAACGCCAGCCGCGCCAGGCTGGTCGACGGTGGACGCACGGTTGAAGGCACCACGGGCGGCATCCCCTTCCCGATTCCGCAGAACGGCGCCGAGGCGATCTGGAACCACCTCGCCCGCTACCGCGGCGAGGCCTATGCGATGAACTGGAGCCAGGCAGCGGTGACACGCCAGGGCACCTACACGCCGGTGCGCTTCGAGTACCAGTACGACTTCCACTACGGCAGCCTGAACAAGTCGCCGGAGCAGATCGAGCAGGGCAAACTGTTCAACTTCCTGCAAACGGTGACCGCGCCGGCCCGACTGGCGGGGCAGATCCTGCTGGTGCACGAGTTCCTCGACCGCCGCCAGGCCTGGACCTACAACCCCGGCCAGCGCCGCGTGCGCCTGGCGCCCAATGTCGCCTATGACAACCCGGGCACAGCGGCCGACGGTCTGCGCACCAACGACGACTTCGACATGTACAACGGCGCCATCGACCGTTACGACTGGAAGCTCGTAGGCAAGAAGGAGATCTACGTTCCTTACAACAGCTACAAGCTGGTGGGCAACACGGTGAAGATGGCTGACGTGCTGCAGGCCGGGCACCTGAATCCCGAGCACGCGCGCTACGAGCTGCACCGTGTGTGGGTGGTGGATGCGACGCTGAAGGACGGCACCAGCCACAGCTACAAGCGCCGGACGTTCTACCTCGACGAGGATTCGTGGTCGATCCTGGTGATCGACAAATACGACGCTCGTGACCAGCTGTGGCGGGTGTCGGAGCTGCACACCGTGAACTGGTACGACATTCCGATGCTGTACCCGAGCCTGGAGGTGCACCACGACCTGCAGTCCGGCCGCTACATCGCGATGGGCCTGCGTAACGACGAGCCGCGCGTCTATCAGGCGATCGATGCGCGTCCGGCGGACTTCACGCCGGCGGGCCTGCGCGGCGCGGGTACGCGCTGATGCGGCAAGCCCGGCCTGCCGAGGCCGGGCGTTTTCGTTCGTCGGGCTGCGGGTCGCCCGTCCCCGACGAACGGCAAGACCTCTTTCCTGTCCTGACTGCCGGCCCCTTGCAAGGGCGCGGCATGCGAGCACCTCCTCATGAACCGAGCAATCGGCGTCCTCTTCGTCGCCTTCGTGGTGGCAGCGACGGCCTACGCTTTCTCCGGGCGAAGCGACTCGCCCATGCCGCCCACCCAGGTCCGGATCTCGAACCTGCAGATGCTCGATGCTGCCGAGAGCCCCGAAGGCCGGCTGCTCGCGGTGGGTGAACGCGGGAAGATCTTCATCTCCGACGATCGTGGCGGGAGCTGGCGTGCAGCCAGCGCCCCAGGCGCAGCAGTGCTTGCGGCGGTGCGTTTCATCGACGCCCGGCAGGCGGTCGCGGTCGGGCATGACGCCGTGGTCCTGCGCAGCGAGGACGGGGGCGAGAGCTGGCGCATGGTGCAATCCGATCCCGAGGCCGAAGAGCCGCTGTTCGGGCTGTGGCTCGGTGAAGGCGGACAGGGCTTTGCGGTCGGTGCCTACGGGCGTTTCCTCGCGACCTCCGATGGCGGCGAAACCTGGGCGCCGCGCGAGATCGAGGCGAACGCGGACGCGCTGCACCTCAATGCGGTGCTGCCGCTCGGTGGCGAGCGTTTCCTGATTGCCGGCGAGGCCGGCACGCTGCTGCGTTCGGACGACGGCGGGCAGACCTGGTCAGCGCTCGAGTCCCCCTATGCGGGGTCCTTCTTCAATGCGCTTTCGCTTGCCGAGGGGCGTGCCCTGGTGTTCGGCATGCGGGGCCATGTGTTCCGCACCGATGATGCTGGGGACTCTTGGACCGAGGTCGATACGGGCGTGCATGCCTCTCTCTTCGGCGGGCGCGTGCTTCGGGACGGCAGGGTGGTACTGGTTGGCCAGAGCGGCGTGGTGTTGGTGAGTGCGGATCAGGGGCACAGCTTCGACCGTCTGCAGGGGCCGGACCGGCTGGTGCGTGCGGCGGTGGCAGAAGTGGGGGATGGCGAGATTCTGCTGGTGGGTGAGGAGGGCGTGGTGCGCATGAGCTTGCCCGCGGTGGCCGGGGAGAAGTCCTGATGTTGAAGCAGTTCGTCGAGTTCCTTGGTCTGCTGCTGTTCAAGCGGCGCAAGTTCTTCCTGGGCGTTTTCGTGCTGTTGACCGTGCTGCTCGGCGCGTCGGCGAGCCGCCTGCAGGTCGACGCGGGTTTCGAGAAGATGATCCCGCTCGAGCACGAATACATGAAGACTTTCATGGCCTACCGCAACACCTTCGGTGGTGCCAACCGCGTGCTGGTCGCGCTGCGTCAGCATGAGGGCGACATCTACAACGCGGGTTTCATGCAGAAGCTGAAATCTGCCACCGACGAGGTGTTCTTCATTCCGGGCGTGGACCGGGCGACCGTGACCTCGCTGTTTACGCCCAACGTACGTTTCATCGAGGTGGTCGAGGCCGGTTTTGCCGGTGGCAACGTCATCCCGGCGGACTTCGAGGGCACGGCGGCGGATCTCGAGACCGTGCGTGAGAACGTGCTCAAGTCCGGTCGCGTCGGCCGCCTGGTGTCCAACGATCACCGCGCGGCGATGATCAGCGCGGAGCTGCTCGAGATCGATCCGAACACCGGTGCCCGGCTGGATTACCTTGCCGTGGCGAAGCAACTCGAGGACCTGCGCGCGCGCTATGCGGGCGAGGGGCTGGATGTGCACATCATCGGCTTCGCAAAGGCGGTGGGTGACATCACCGACGGCGCGCGTGGCGTGCTGATGTTCTTCGTGGTTGCGTTCGGCATTACCGCGGTACTGCTGTTCCTGTACTCGGGTTCGGTCAAGCTTGCAGTGCTCACGCTGGCATGCGCGATGGTCCCGGTCGTTTGGCTGATGGGGCTGCTACCGCTGATCGGCTTCGGCATCGACCCGATGTCCATTCTGGTGCCTTTCCTGATCTTCGCCATCGGCGTCAGCCATGCGGTACAGATGACGCACGCCTGGCGGCTGGAAATCATGCAGGGGGTGGGGCCGCTGACCGGTGCGCACAATGCCTTCCGCCGTCTGGTGCTCCCGGGCTCGATGGCGCTGACCACGACCGTGGTCGGCTTCCTCGTCATCCTGCGCATCGAAATCGACATGGTGCGCGAGCTGGCGCTTACCGCCGGGCTCGGTGTGGCACTCATCCTGGTCACCAACATGCTGCTGCTGCCGGTGCTGCTGTCGTGGACGCGGCTCGATGCGGAGGCGATGCGGCGGACCATGACCGCCGAAGCGAAGGACCACTGGCTGTGGGCGCGCCTGCGTACGCTGGCCGAGCCCAAGCGAGCCACGGTGGTGGTGCTGATCACCGCGGTGCTGCTGGGCGCAGCCACCTGGAAGTCGCGTGACCTGCGCACCGGCGATCTCGGTCACGGCATCCCCGAACTGCATGAGGACTCACGCTACAACCAGGATACGGCCGCAATCGTCGAGTCGTTCTCGATCGGTGTGGATGTGCTGTCCGTGATCGTGCAGACGAAGGGCGTGGATGGCGCATGCACGAACTTCGAAATCATGGACACCATCGACCGCTTCGAAACCACCATGCGCGGCGTTCATGGGGTGCAGAGCGTGGTTGGCCTGCCGGGCGTGGCAAGGACGATCAATGCGGGGTGGAACGAAGGCAACCCCGCCTGGCGGGCGTTGTCGCGCAACCCGACCGTGCTCGCACAGTCGGTGACGCCGGTCGATACCAGTACCGGCCTGCTCAATACCGACTGCAGCGCGATGCAGGTGCTGATCTTCACGCGCGACCACGAAGGGCCGACGATCGCCCACATCGTCTCCGAGGTGAAGGCCTTCCGCGAAGCCAATCGTGGCGAGCATATCGACTTCCTGCTCGCCTCCGGCAACGTGGGGGTCATGGCCGCGACCAACGAGGCCGTCGACGCGGCCTCGCTCGAGATCCTGGTGCTGGTGTTCGGGGCGATCAGCCTGCTGTTCTTCCTCGAGTTCCGCTCCTGGCGTGCCACGTTGTGCATCATCCTGCCGCTGATGATCGCTGCGGTGTTCTGCAACGCGCTGATGGCGCTGCTCGGCATCGGGCTCAAGGTGTCCACGCTGCCGGTGGTGGCGATCGCCGTGGGGATCGGGGTCGACTACGGCATCTATTTCTACGAACGCATGTCGCACCGCTTCGAGCATGGTGATTCGCTGCCCGACGCCTTTTACGCCGCGTTGAGCCAGCGCGGCACGGCGGTGATGTTTACCGCCACGACCATGGCGGTGGGGGTAGGCACGTGGATCTTCTCGGCGCTCAAGTTCCAGGCCGACATGGGTCTGATCATGGCGCTGATGTTCGTGATCAACATGCTTGGCGCGCTGCTGCTGCTGCCCTCGCTGGCGGCATTGCTGCTCGGCGACCGCCCGGCGGCCGAAAGGAAGGGCTGAGCGTGCGGGCCTTGCGTCCGGCGGCGAGGTTCGCGCAAAGAGAGACAAATCCGCACATGAAAAATATTGACAGGCTTCAGGCTTTCCTTAGAATTCAAACGAACGTTTGAATGAGCTTGACTCATTCAGGAGACCGATGGTGAGCACAACAACCGGCAGACATGGACCCGAGACGCGCGGCCGCATCCTGGATGCAGCCGAGGCCCTGTTTGTCGAGCATGGGCTGGAGGTGACCTCCATGCGCATGATCACCGCGCTCGCGGGGGTGAACCTGGCTGCCGTGAACTATCACTTCGGCTCGAAGGAAAACCTGATCCAGGAGGTTTTCCGGCGCCGTCTGGGGGAACTCAACCAGCGCCGCCTGGCTGCGCTGGATCAGGTGGAGGCGGATGCGGTGCGTGCAGGTGTCCGCGTCAAGCCCTCGCAGGTGCTGGAGGCGTTCTTCGAGCCCTCGCTGCAGATGGCGACCGATCTCGCACACGGGGGGCGGATCTTCATGCAGCTGCTCGGTCGGACCTACACCGAGCCGAACGCCTTCGTGCGCAAGTTTCTCGCGGCCGAATATGCGGACACGCTGGAGCGCTTTCTCGCTGCGCTGTACGAGTCCCTGCCGGGCGTGCCACGCGAGGAGATCCTGTGGCGCTTCCACTTCATGATGGGTGCGACCTCCTACGCGATCGCCGGCACTGACGCACTGCAACTTTTCGCCGGCAAGTTCGACGACGAAGACCCCGCGCGGCTGATTCCGCGATTGATGTCCTTCCTGCTGGGCGGCCTCAGGGCGCCCCTGCCCGATTTTGCACACTCCGGCACGGCCGAGCCGGGCGATGTGCGCTGACCGATCAGGAGAATACGAAAGATGATCTGGTTGCTACTGGTTTCCCTCCCTCCCTTGGCAGGCGCGCTCGCCTACGGGCGAGCGCCTCTTTTTGCCTGGCTCGGGCTTGGGTTGGCGTGGCTTGCTGCCGTGGGCTGGGCTGCAGGCTGGGGGTTTGGCTGGACTGTCCTCGCGCTTCTGGCCTATGGCGGCGCGCTCGGAGCGATGATGAATGAAGGCATGCGCCTGAAGCGGATCACCGGTCCGATCTTCAAGGCCTTCCGCGCGGTGCTGCCGACGATGTCGCAGACCGAGAAGGACGCGCTCGAGGCCGGCACCGTGTGGTGGGAAGGCGAGCTGTTCGCCGGCAAGCCCGACTGGAACAAGCTGCAGTCCTATCCCTGGCCGAAGCTCAACGCAGAGGAACAGTCCTTCCTCGACAACGAAACCGATGAACTCTGCCGCCTGACCGACGACTGGGACTGCACGCAGAAGGGCGACATGCCGGCCGAGGTCTGGCAGTACATCAAGGAAAAGGGCTTCCTTGGCATGATCATCCCCAAGGAGTACGGCGGAAAGGGCTTCTCCGCCTTCGCCCACTCCCAGGTCGTGACCAAGCTGTCCACGCGCTCCTCGGCGCCGGCGGTGACGGTGATGGTGCCCAATTCGCTCGGACCGGCGGAATTGCTGTTGCACTACGGCACGCCCGAGCAGAAGCAGCACTATCTGCCGCGACTGGCGACCGGTGAGGAGATTCCGGCGTTTGCGCTCACCAGTCCGTGGGCGGGCTCCGATGCGGCCTCCATCCCCGATGCCGGCGTGGTGTGCAAGGGCATGTGGAACGGCGAGGAAGTGCTCGGCATGCGCGTCAGCTTCGACAAGCGCTACATCACCCTGGCGCCGGTATGCACCGTGTTCGGCCTGGCCTTCCATCTCTACGATCCCGATCGCCTGCTGGGGGGCGAGGAGGTGCTCGGCATCACCTGCGCACTGATCCCGCACGACCATCCGGGAGTGGACATCGGGCACCGCCACTTCCCGCTCAATGCGGTGTGGATGAATGGTCCGGTGCGCGGCAAGGATGTGTTCGTGCCGCTCGAGTTCATCATCGGCGGGCCGAAGATGGCCGGCCAGGGCTGGCGCATGCTGATGGAGTGCCTCGCGGCCGGCCGCAGCATCTCGCTGCCGGGCTCCAATACCGGCATGCAGAAGATGACTGCGCGTGCGGTGGGCGCCTATGCTCGCGTGCGCTACCAGTTCAAGACCGCGATCGGTCGCTTCGAGGGCGTGGAAGAGGCGCTTACCCGCATCGGCGCCAACACCTATCTGTGCGATGCGGCGCGGGTGATGACCGCGGGCGCAATCGATCTGGGCGAGAAGCCTTCGGTGGTGTCGGCGATCGTGAAATATCACGTTACCGAGCGCGCTCGCCAGACGGTGAACGACGGCATGGATGTGATCGGCGGAAAGGGCATCTGCCTGGGGCCGCAGAACTTCCTCGGGCGTGCCTACCAGCAGATTCCGGTGGGCATCACCGTGGAGGGTGCCAACATCCTCACCCGCAGCCTGATCCTTTTCGGCCAGGGTGCGATCCGTTGCCATCCCTACGTGCTCAAGGAAATGCACGCGGCGCAGCGCGGCGACCTGAAGGCCTTCGACAAGGCGCTTTGGGGGCACGTCGGTTTCACCGTGTCCAATGCGGCGCGGGCGCTGGTGATGGGGCTGACCGGTTCGCACTTCGTCGGCGTGCCGGACACGGTGGCGCCGGAAACCCGGCGTTACTACCAGCAACTCACGCGCTTCTCGGCTGCGTTCGCCTTCATCGCCGACATCTCCATGGGCACGATGGGCGGTGCGCTCAAGCGCAAGGAAAAGCTCTCCGCCCGTCTGGGTGACATTCTTTCGCTGATGTACCTGGTCAGCGCAACCCTGCGGCGCTACGAGGCCGAAGGTCGCCAGGCGGCCGATGCGCCCCTGATGCACTGGGCGATCTGGGACTGCATGTTCCGTATCCAGCAGGCCTTCGAGGGCGTGATCGCGAACTTCCCGAACCGATTCTTCGCCTTCCTGCTGCACCGCGTGGTGGTGTTCCCGCTCGGCCGCCCGTATGTCGTGCCTTCCGACAAGCTCGGGCATCAGGTCGCGGCGCTGCTGCTCGAACCCTCGCCAACCCGCGACCGCCTGACGTCCGATGTGCATCTGCCCACCGATGTCGAGGAGCCCGTCGGTGCGCTCGAGGCAGCGCTGGTCGCGACCATCGACGCGGAGCGGATCGAGGCCAAGCTCAAGGAGGCGCGCCGTGAGGGGCGCTTCGATCCCAGGATCCTCGCCTCCGGGGACGTGGATGAGATCTGGCGCATTGCCCTGCATGCGGGGGTGATCGACGAGCGCGAGTACGCGATCATCGAGCGCCGGAACATGTTGCGCGACAAGGTCATCCGGGTGGACGACTTCAAGTACGACTTCGGACTCAAGGCTGCGATGCGCAAGGTGCCGTCGCACTCGCCGGCGCGCGAGGGGGCGGCATGACGCGTCCGGTCTACATTGTCGACGGTGCGCGCACGCCTTTCCTCAAGGCACGCAATGCGCCGGGTCCCTTCACCGGGGCGGACATGGCCACCGCCGCGGGCAGTGCACTGCTGGTGCGCCAGCCCTTCGCTCCCGATGAACTCGACGAGGTGATCCTGGGCTGTGCCAGCCCTTCGGTCGACGAGGTCAACATCGGCCGTGTGGTGGCGCTGCGCATGGGCTGCGGCAACGCGGTGCCCGGCTGGACGGTGATGCGCAACTGTGCCTCCGGCATGCAGGCCATCGACTCCGCGATTGCCAACATCCAGTGCGGTCGCAGCCAGCTCGTGCTCGCCGGCGGTGTGGATGCGCTGTCGCACGCGCCGCTGCTGTTCTCGGACAAGATGGTGCGCTGGCTGGCGGGCTGGTACGCGGCCAGGGACGCAGGACAGCGCTTCGAGATGCTCCGGCGCTTCCGCTTCGGCCACCTGAGTCCGGTGATCGGCATCATGAAGGGGCTGACCGACCCGATCGTCGGGCAACTGATGGGCCAGACTGCCGAGAATCTGGCGTGGAAGTTCGGCATCAGCCGTGAGGACATGGACGCCTTCGCGGTCGAGAGCCACCGCCGCGTATGCGCCGGGCAGGACGCTGGGCACTACGCCGACGAGATCGTTCCGCTGGTCGATCGCGACAGCAAGGTCTACGCGGCCGACGACGGCGTGCGGCACGACTCGTCCATGGCCAATCTCGCCAAGCTCAAGCCGTTCTTCGACAGGAAGTACGGCCGTGTCACCCCCGGCAACAGCTCGCAGATCACCGATGGCGCCGCCTGGCTGGTGTTGGCCTCGGAAGAGGCGGTCGAGCGCCACGGCCTGCAGCCGCTCGGGCGCATCGTCGACAGTCAGTGGGCAGGCCTCGCGCCCGATCAGATGGGTCTGGGGCCGGTGCACGCCACGATGCCGATCCTGCAGCGCCACGGCCTGGCGCCGAACGACCTGGATGCGTGGGAGCTCAACGAGGCCTTCGCAGCGCAGGTGATCGCCTGCCTGCGTGCCTTCGGCGACGACGAATACTGCCGCACCCATTTCGGCACCGACGCCCCTGGCGCACCGGCTGCGGAGCGGCTCAACGTGGATGGTGGCGCGGTCGCGCTCGGCCATCCGGTCGGCGCGAGCGGAGCTCGCATCGTGCTCCATCTGCTGCATGTGCTACGCCGCAAGGGCGGCGGGCGTGGCCTCGCGTCGATCTGCATCGGTGGTGGGCAGGGTGGCGCGATGCTGGTGGAGACCGTCTGATGAGCACGAACATGCAACATGACTGGAAGCACTGGCGCCTGCGTCGGGAGGAATCCGGTTTGGCCTGGCTGGATCTGGACAAGGCGGACGCGAGCGCGAACGTGCTGTCGTCCGAGGTGATGAGCGAGTTCGCCAGCGTGCTCGACGCGCTGGACGCTGCGCCGCCGAAGGCGCTGGTGATTGCCTCGGCCAAGCCCGCCGGCTTCATCGCCGGCGCCGATATCGAGGAGTTTTCGCGGCTGGACTCGGTGCTGGCCGCGCGCAGGCTGGTCGAGCGTGGCTGGCTGCTGTTCAACCGGCTGGCTGCGGTGGGGTACCCCACGCTGGCCCTGATCCGCGGCCACTGCATGGGCGGGGGGCTGGAGTTGGCGCTCGCCTGCCGTTACCGCATCGTGGTGGACGAACTCGGCACCAAGCTCGCGCTGCCCGAGGTCATGCTCGGCATCGTGCCGGGGTGGGGCGGCATGTTGCGCCTGCCCGACCGGATCGGCCCAGCTGCGGCGCTGGACATGATGCTGACGGGCAAGGCGGTGGACGCAAGGAAGGCGAAGCGCCTCGGCATCGCCGACGACTGCGTGCCGCCGCGGGTGATGGAATCGGCCGCGCGCATCATGGCCCTGTCCGGTGCGCCGGCACGCAAGCTGCCGCTCAAGGAGCGCGCGCTGCGCTGGGCGATGAACGGCCCGGCGCGGGCAAAGGTCGCCGACAAGGCCCGCGCCCAGGCTGCGAGCAAGGTGAGCCGCGAAAACTACCCGGCACCGTTCGCGATCATCGACATCTGGGAGCGCTACCGCGGCAACGCGCTCGACGTTCCGGCGCAGGATCCGTCCTCGCTCGACACGATCTTCACCTCGCCGACCGCGCGCAACCTGGTACGCGTCTTTTTCCTGCAGGAGCGGCTCAAGGCCTTCGGCAAGGACAGCGACTTCGCGCCACGCCACGTTCATGTGGTGGGTGCGGGCGTCATGGGCGGCGACATCGCCGCGGTGTGTGCGCTGCGCGGCATGACGGTGACGCTGCAGGACCAGTCCGTCGAGCGCATCGCACCGGCGATCGCGCGCGCCGCAAAGTTGTTCGAGCGCCGCCACAAGGGCGATCCGAAGCAGGTTCGGTTCACACTCGACCGGCTCATCCCCGACCCCAGGGGCACGGGTGTGGCGCGCGCGGACGTGATCATCGAAGCCATCTTCGAGAACCTGGACGCCAAGCGTAGCCTGTTCGCGGATCTGGAAGCGCGCGCGAAGCCCGATGCGCTGCTGGCCACCAACACATCCAGCCTGCGCCTGGAGGACATCGCCACTGCGCTGAAAGACCCCGCGCGGCTGGTGGGTATCCATTTCTTCAACCCGGTGCCGATGCTGCCGCTGGTCGAGGTGGTGCAGGGCGAGGCCACCGACGCCGAAGTCCTGCGCCGCGCCACCGGCTTCGTGCGCCGGATCGACAAGCTGCCGCTGCCGGTCAAGAGTACGCCGGGCTTTCTCGTCAATGCGGTGCTCGGCCCCTACATGCTCGAGGCCCTGCGCTGCGTGGAGGAAGGCGTCGCCCCCGAGACCGTCGATGCCGCATTGCTTGCCTTCGGCATGCCGATGGGGCCGGTCGAGCTGGTCGATACCGTGGGGCTGGATATAGCGGTCGCGGCGGGCAAGGCGCTTGCGGGTGAGGGGGCCGAGCCGCCGAGGCGGCTGATGAAGCTGGTCGGCGAAGGCAAGCTCGGCCGCAAGAGCGGGGAAGGCTACTATCGTTGGGAAGATGGCAAGGCGATCAAGGGCGAGGCGCAGCAAAAGGGCGGCAAGCGCCGCAAGCCTGCGCCCGAGCCGATTCCCTACGGGCTGGCCGGACGCGTGATCGCCCCCTTGCTCGACGCCACGCAGCGCTGCGTGGCGCAGGGGGTGGTCGCCGATGCCGACCTGGCCGACGCAGGCGTGATCTTCGGTGCGGGCTTCGCACCTCACACCGGCGGGCCGATGCACTATGTTGCGAACAGGAGCTAGGGCCCGCTACGTGTCGCCCTGCGGCACAGGTGGCCGCGGGTGGCTTGCATCCCGGCCAGCCCCGGTCTTTTCCCCTTCGAAGTTGGTGCCTGGCGCAAGGAGTTCGTGATGCCCCCGCATGCAGCCCCCGTGTTTACCTCGCTTCCGGAGCACAAACAGCCCGCCCTGCGCGTGATGCCGATGCCCGCCGACCTCAACCCTGCGGGTGACGTGTTCGGTGGCTGGATCATGTCGATGGTCGATATCGCGGGGGCGATCCCCGCGCACAGGCGGGCCAAGAGTCGCGTCGCGACCGTGGCGGTGAATTCGTTCGTATTCAAGCAGCCGGTGTCGGTGGGCGACCTGGTGAGTTTCTATGCGGAGGTGGTGTCGGTGGGTTGCAGCTCGGTGACGGTCGATGTGGAGGTCTTCGCCGAGCGTGACCCGGAGAACCTGGTGGTGGTGAAGGTGACGGACGCGCGCCTCACCTACGTGGCGCTCGATGATCGCGGGCGCAAGCGGCCGATTCCGGCCGAGTGAATGCGGCACAAGCGCCGCACGAATGCCGCACTGTACAACCGGAGGTTTGCTGTCCATGCATGAACATCTGATCGAATCGACGCCCTCGGCGTATGGCTATCCACTGCTGATCAAGCAACTCCTGCACACGCCGCGTGCCACCGCCGCGGACCAGGAGATCGTTTACGCGGACAAGGTGCGCATGCGCTATGCGGACCTGTTCGAACGCATCGACCGCCTCGGCAATGCACTCGCCAGCCTCGAGGTGCAGCGCGGGGACACGGTGGCGGTGATGGACTGGGACAGCCACCGCTATCTGGAGTGCTTCTTCGCCGTACCCATGTACGGCGCCGTGCTGCAGACCGTGAACGTGCGCCTGTCGCCGGACCAGATCGCCTATACGCTGAATCACGCCGGTGCGAGCGTGCTGCTGGTCAATGCCGAGTTCCTACCGCTGCTGAAGCAATTCCGTACCGAACTGGAGAGCGTGCGCAAGCTCGTGCTGATCAGCGACGAGCCGGTCGACGAGGATGCGCTGCCCGAAGGGTTCGTGGGAGAGTACGAGGTGCTGTTGGCGCAGGCGTCCAGCGAGTTCGAATTTCCGGATTTCGACGAGAACACCCGGGCCACCACCTTCTACACCACGGGCACCACGGGGCTGCCCAAGGGCGTGTATTTCAGCCATCGCCAGCTGGTGCTGCACACGCTGGCGACCACGGCGGCGCTGGGCCTGTCGCCCGCGCAGGGGCGTTTCCATCGCGGCGACGTGTACATGCCGATCACCCCGATGTTCCATGTCCATGCCTGGGGCGTGCCCTACATCGCCACGCTTGCGGGGGTGAAGCAGGTCTATCCGGGGCGCTATCACCCCGACACGCTGTTGAGCCTGATCGAGCGCGAGAAGGTCAGCTTCTCGCACTGCGTGCCCACGATCCTGATGATGCTGCTGATGTCGCCGCGCTCCAAGGACGTCGACCTCTCCGGCTGGAAAGTGGTCATCGGCGGTTCGGCGCTGCCCACGGGTCTGGCCGAGCAGGCGCTCGCGCGTGGCATCGATGCCTTCACCGGCTATGGAATGTCGGAGACTTGCCCGATCCTGACCCTGGCGCACCTGCCGCATGACGCCGACCCGTCGCAGCCACATGCCGATCTGCGCGTGAAGACCGGGCGTCCGATCCCGCTGGTCGATTTGCGCACCGTCGATGCGAATCTCGCCGACGTGGCCCGCGATGGCCGCAGTGTGGGCGAGGTAGTGGTGCGCGCGCCCTGGCTGACGCAAGGCTATCTGCACAACCCGGAGGCGTCGGCGCATCTGTGGGAAGGCGGCTGGCTGCATACCCAGGACATCGGCCACATCGACCCGGCCGGCTACCTGCAGGTCACCGACCGCATCAAGGACGTGATCAAGACGGGCGGCGAGTGGGTGTCTTCGCTCGAGCTGGAGGATCTCATCGGGCGCTGCGCGGGGGTCGCCGAAGTGGCGGTGATCGGGGTGCCGGACGAAAAATGGGGCGAGCGTCCCGCCGCGCTGGTGGTGCGAAAGCCCGGCAGCGAGGACACGCTGGATGCCGGCACGGTGCGCGCCCATGTCGAGCGTGCCGCGCAGGAAGGCCATGTGTCGCGCTATGCAGTGCCCGACAAGGTGGTGTTTGTCGATGCGCTGGATCGCACGAGTGTCGGCAAGATCAACAAGCGCGCCCTGCGCGCCCGCTTCGCCTGAAGCACGAATGCGCCCGCGCCGCGTGCGCGCGGGCTTGAACCGAGACTCTCTCATCAGGAGGTGCATGTGAGCAGATTGATCATTCGCAAGGTTGCCGTGCTCGGCGCCGGCGTCATGGGGGCGCAGATTGCGGCCCATTGCGCCAATGCCGACGTGCCGGTGGTCCTGTTCGACCTACCGGCCAAGGAAGGCCCGGCCAACGGCATCATCGACAAGGCCGTCGCCGGCATGAAGAAGCTCGATCCGGCGCCGTTCGCCGCCAAGGATCGGGCGCAGTACATCGAGCCCGCCAACTACGGCAGCGATCTCGCACGCCTGGGCGAGTGCGACCTCGTCATCGAGGCGATTGCGGAGAAGATGGAGTGGAAGCTCGATCTCTACGCCAAGGTGGCGCCGCACCTCAAGGCGGGGGCAATCTTTGCCTCCAACACCTCCGGCCTGTCGATCGAGGCGCTTGCTGCCGGGATGCCGGTCGATCGCCGCAGTCAGTTCTGCGGCATCCACTTCTTCAACCCGCCGCGCTACATGCCGCTGGTGGAGCTGATCCCCACCGCGGCCACCGACCCCGCGCTGCTCGACGGCCTGGAAACCTGGCTGACCACGCGTCTGGGCAAGAGCATCGTTCGCGCCAAGGACACGCCCAACTTCGTCGCCAACCGCGTCGGCGTGTTCTCCATCCTCGCGGTGCTGCACCATACCGCCCGCCTCGGGCTGGCCTTCGATGAAGTCGACCTGCTCACCGGCCCGCGCATCGGCCGCCCCAAGAGCGCGACCTTCCGTACCGGCGACGTGGTGGGCCTGGATACGCTGGCGCACGTGGTCGGCACCATGCAGGCCACCCTGCCCAACGACCCCTGGCATGCGCACTTCAGCACGCCTGAATGGCTGCAGGCCCTGATCGCCAAGGGCGCGCTCGGGCAGAAGACCAAGTGCGGCATCTACCGCAAGCAAGGCAAGCAGATCCAGGTGCTCGACCTGAAGCTGCAGGACTACCGCGAAAGTGGCGGTGAGGTCTTCCCCGAGGTCGACGCGATCCTGAAACTGAAGAACCCGGCGGAAAAGTTCGCCCAGCTCGCAGCGCATCCGCACCCTCAGGCGCAGTTCCTGTGGTCGATTTTCCGTGATGTGTTCCATTACTGCGCGGTGCACCTGGGCGACATCGCCGACAACGCGCGCGATGTGGATCTGGCTATGCGGTGGGGTTTCGGCTGGGCGCAGGGACCTTTCGAAACCTGGCAGGCCGCCGGCTGGAAGGCGGTGGCGGAGATGGTTCGCGACGATATCGCGCACGGTCGCGCCATGGCCGACGTGCCGCTGCCGGCCTGGGTGTTCGAGCGCGAGGGCGTGCATGCGCCGGCCGGCGCCTACAGTGCGGCGGAGAACGCGCTGAAGGCGCGTGCCAAGCTGCCGGTGTATGAGCGCCAGCTCTATCCCGACCGTGTGCTTGGCGAGGCGCCGGACGATCGTGGCGAGACGCTGTGGGAGAACGCCGGCGTGCGCCTGTGGCGCCGTGCCGACCAGGATGCGCGCATCGGCATCGTGTCGATCACCTCCAAGATGCACGCGATCGGCGACGAGGTCATGGATGGCCTGCTCGAGGCGATCGCGCGTGCCGAGCGCGAACTCGACGGGCTGGTGATCTGGCAGCCCGCACCCTTTGCGGTGGGCGCCAACCTGCAGCAGGTGGGTGAGGCCTGCCGTGCCGGGCAGTTCGATCTGCTCGAGAACATGGTGGCCAAGTTCCAGCGCACCTCGATGGCGATCAAGCATGCACAGGTGCCGGTGGTGGCTGCAGTGCAGGGCATGGCGCTGGGGGGCGGCTGCGAGTTCGTCATGCACGCCGCGCACCGGGTCTTTGCGCTGGAGAGCTATGTCGGCCTGGTGGAGGCCGGCGTGGGCCTGATCCCGGCCGGCGGCGGCTGCAAGGAGTTTGCTCTGCAGGCGCACGCCATGGCGCAGCGTGCGGCGGGCGGCGACGTGTTCCCCTTCATCCAGAACGCGTTCCAGACCATCGCCATGGCCACCGTGGCCAAGAGCGCGCAGGATGCGGTGCGGCTCGGCTTCGGCCGCGCCTCGGACGACGTGCTGTTCAACGCGCACGAGATCCTGTTTGCGGCGATCCGCCGTGCGCGTGCGATGGCCGAATCGGCCTGGCGGCCGGCTCTGCTCGATCCGCAGGTCACCGTGGCGGGACGCAATGGCATTGCCACCTGCGAAATGATGCTGGTGAACATGGCCGAGGGCGGCTTCATCTCGGCGCACGACTACCGCGTCGCCAGGGCGGCGGCCACCGCGCTGTGCGGCGGCGAGGTGGACACCCATCGCCGTGTTGGCGAGCAGTGGATCCTGGATGTCGAGCGTGCGCAGTTCGTCGAACTGCTCAAGACCGAGAAGACCCAGCAGCGCATCGCGCACATGCTGGAGACTGGCAAGCCCCTGCGCAACTGATGGCCGCCGTCTGACGGCAACGGATTGAGGAAACAAGCATGAGCAAACAGATTCAGGACGCCTACATCGTCGCCGCGGTGCGCACGCCGGTCGCCAAGCGCAATGGGGCTTTCCGTTACGTGCGCCCCGACGACCTGCTGGCGAAGGTGCTGCGCGCGGTGGTGGCCAAGGTGCCCAACCTCGACGCCAACGAGATTGGCGACGTCATCACCGGTTGTGCGATGCCGGAGGCTGAGCAGGGCATGAACGTGTCGCGCATCGGCTTGCTGCTGGCGGGCCTTCCCGACGGCGTGCCGGGCCTCACGATAAACCGCTTCTGCGCCTCGGGCCTGCAGTCGGTGGCCGATGCCGCCAACCGTATCCGCTTGGGCGAGGCGGACGTCATGATTGCCGCCGGCACCGAGAGCATGAGTGCGATGCCACAGATGATGGGCAACAAAGTCAGCCTCAACCCCGAGATTTTTGCGCATGCGGAAAATGTCGCGATCGCATATGGCATGGGTCTGACCGCCGAGAAGGTCGCGCAGCAGTGGGGGGTGAGTCGCGAGGACCAGGATGCCTTTGCGGTCGAGTCGCACCGCCGTGCCTGCGCGGCGATTGCGGCGGGCCACTTCGCGAGCGAGATCGTGCCCTACGCGGTGCAGTCGCATGTGCCCGGCGGCGATGGCGCGGTGCGCATCAGCGAGCGTGTGCTCGAGCATGACGAGGGGCCGCGCCCCGACTCCGCGGTGGAAAAGCTCGGCAAGCTGCGCCCGGTGTTTTCCGCGCGCGGCTCGGTCACGGCGGGCAACAGCTCGCAGATGTCCGATGGCGCTGCTGCGGTCCTGCTGATGAGCGAGGCCGCGGTGAAGCGCTACGACGTGCGGCCGATCGCACGCTTCGCCAGCTTCGCCGTCGCCGGCGTGCCGCCCGAGGTCATGGGTATCGGTCCGGTGGAGGCGATCCCGCGTGCGCTCGCGCGCGCCGGAGTGACGATGGCGGACATCGGCTGGACCGAGCTCAACGAGGCCTTTGCCGCCCAGGCGCTGGCGGTGATGCGTCAGCTTGAGATGGACCCGGCGAAGGTGAACCCGCTCGGGGGCGCGATCGCACTGGGCCACCCGTTGGGCGCTACGGGGGCAATCCGCACCGCGACGCTGATGGCGGCGATGCAGCGCGACCCGGGGCTGCGCCACGGCATGATCAGCATGTGCATCGGCACGGGCATGGGGGCTGCAGGCGTCTTCGAGCGCTGCTGATCGCTTCTGTCCTTCTCCGCCGTGAGCGCCGCTGGTTGCTCGCGGCGGGCCCTGGTTGGCGTGTGGATAACACGGATGACGTGAACGTCAACACGCTCTCGGCGTGATCCCGGGGTAACAATCTTTTATAATTCGTGCGTTTATCGACGCGAGGCCGTCACTTCAGCCGCTTGCCGAGGGGGCAGGTGCGCAGATCCAGGGCGGCCTCGTCCATTCCCACGAGTCTATGGGCGAAAAGCGCATGATAAGAATCAAACGCGGCCTGGACCTGCCCATCACCGGCGCGCCCGCGCAGCGGATCGAGGACGGACGTCCGGTGCGCAGCGTGGCCGTCATCGGCTTCGACTACCACGGCATGAAGCCGACCATGGCAGTGCAGGTCGGCGACCGGGTGAAGCTCGGGCAGGTCCTTTTTTCCGACAAGAAGACGCCGGGCGTGGTGTTTACTGCGCCGGGCGCCGGCACGGTCAGCGCCATCCATCGCGGTGATCAGCGCGTGCTGCAGTCGGTGGTGATCGATCTCGAAGGCGATGAGGCCGTCGAGTTCGCGCGCTACGGCGATAGCGAGATCGACGGGCTCGACCCGCAGAAGGTGCGCGAGGGCCTGATCGAGTCGGGTCTGTGGACTGCGCTGCGTACGCGGCCGTTCAGCAAGGTGCCCGCGATCGATGCGCAGCCGAAGTCGATCTTCGTCACCGCGATGGACACCCATCCGCTTGCGGCCGACCCGACGGTGGTTATTGGAGAGCATAAGGACGATTTCGCGCGCGGTGCTCGCGTGCTTGCGCGCATCGCGCCGGTCATGGTTTGCCACGCCGAGGGCACGCAGATGCCGTGTGCCGGCCTCTCAAACGTGCGTACCGAAGCCTTCGCCGGGCCGCATCCGGCGGGCCTTGCGGGGACACACATTCATTTCCTCGATCCGGTGCATGCCGAGAAATCGGTGTGGTCGCTCAACTACCAGGACGTGATCGCGATCGGCAAGCTGTTCGCCACCGGGCGGTTGTGGACCGAGCGCGTCGTGGCGATTGCCGGTCCCATGGTTGAAAAACCCCGCCTGCTGCGGGCGCGTCTGGGCGCTAGTCTGGACGAACTCACCGCAGGAGAACTCAAGACTGGCTGCAAGGTGCGCGTGATCTCGGGTTCTGTGTTCGGAGGGCGCACTTCCCGTGGTGCCTGTGCCTACCTGGGACGTTATCACCTGCAGGTGTCCTGCCTTCAAGAGGGTACCGACCGCGAGATGCTGCATTACCTGCGTGCAGGGGCCGAGAAGCACTCGGTGCTCCCGCTGTACATCTCCAGGCTTTCTCCCGGCAAGCTGTTCAACTTCACCACCAGCACCAACGGCAGTCCGCGTGCGATGGTGCCGATCGGGAACTACGAAGAGGTGATGCCGCTCGACATGCTGCCTACGCAGTTGCTGCGCGCGCTGATCGTCGGCGACACCGAAACCGCCCAGAAGCTCGGCTGTCTGGAACTGGACGAGGAAGATCTCGCGCTGTGCACCTACGTGTGCGCCGGCAAGTACGAGTACGGTCCCATCCTGCGTGACAATCTCACGCGCATCGAGAAGGAGGGTTGAGCATGAGTCTGCGCTCCTGGCTCGACAGCATCGAGCATCACTTCGAGAAGGGCGGCAAGTACGAGAAGTACTATGCCCTGTACGAAGCCGTCGACACCGGTCTGTTCAAACCGGCCAGCGTCACCCGTACCACGGCCCACGTGCGTGACGGTCTCGACCTCAAGCGCATGATGATCACGGTGTGGCTGTGCACCTTCCCCGCCATGTTCTTCGGCATGTGGAACGTCGGCTACCAGGCCAACAGCATCCTCGCAGCCAATGCCGACCTGATGGCGGCGCAGGAGGGCTGGCGCATCGCACTCACCGGCGCGCTGGCGGGGCTGGATCCGGCCAGCCTGTGGGCGAACTTCCTCCACGGGGCGACGTACTTCCTGCCTGTTTATCTCACTACCTTCATCGTCGGCGGCTTCTGGGAGGTGTTGTTCGCTTCGATCCGCAAGCATGAGGTCAACGAGGGCTTCTTCGTCACCTCGGTGCTGTTCGCCCTCACCTGCCCGCCGGATATCCCGCTGTGGCAGGTCGCGCTCGGGATCAGCTTCGGCGTGGTGATCGGCAAGGAAGTCTTCGGCGGCACCGGCAAGAACTTCCTCAACCCGGCGCTCACCGGCCGTGCCTTCTTGTATTTCGCCTACCCGGCCGAGATGTCGGGCGATGCGGTGTGGACCGCAGTCGATGGCTATACCGGCGCAACCATGCTTTCGCTCGGCGCCTCGGGCGGCATCGAGGCGGTGCTCGGCAACGGCATCGACTGGATGAGCGCGTTCCTCGGCACGGTGCATGGTTCGATCGGCGAGACCAGCACGCTCGCCATCCTGTTGGGCGGCGTGGTGCTGCTGGGGATGAAGATTGCCTCGTGGCGCATCGTTTCCGGCGTGATGGTGGGCATGATCGCGACCAGCCTGCTGTTCAATGCCATCGGCTCCGATACCAACGCCATGTTTGCCGTTCCCTGGCACTGGCACCTGGTGATGGGGGGCTTCGCCTTCGGCATGATCTTCATGGCCACCGATCCGGTATCGGCTTCGATGACCAATACCGGAAAGTGGATCTTCGGTGCGCTGATCGGCGTGATGACCGTGCTGATCCGCGTGGTCAACCCGGCCTTCCCGGAAGGCATCATGCTCGCCATCCTGTTCGGCAACCTGTGTGCACCGCTGATCGACCACTTCGTGGTCGCGGCCAACATCAAGCGGAGGCTCGCGCGCAATGTCTAAGAAAGAATCGACGAGCCGTACGCTGCTGGTGGCGCTCGCGGTCAGTCTCGTCAGTTCGGTCTTCGTCGCCGGCGCAGCGGTGTCGCTGAAGCCGGTGCAGATCGAGAACCGCCAGCTCGACAAGCAACGCAGCATCCTGTCCATCGCCGGCCTGGGCGAAGCGGGCATGTCCGGCCGCGAGGTCAAGGATCTGTTCGCCGAGCGCATCAGTGCCAAGGTGGTGGATCTGGAAACCGGCCAGTTCACCGATGCGAAGGATCCGGCGACGTTCGACCCGCTCAAGGCCGCGCGCGATCCGGCGCTGTCCGATGCGCTGCCGGGCGAGCAGGACATCGCCATGATCAAGCGCCGTGAGCGCTACACCACGGTGTACATGGTCCAGCGCGAGGGCGAGCTCGAGACCCTGATTCTGCCCATTCGCGGTTACGGCCTGTGGTCCACGCTGCACGGCTTCATGGCGGTGAAGGGCGATCTCAACACCGTGGTGGGTATGGGCTTCTATCAGCACGCCGAAACCCCCGGTCTCGGCGGCGAGGTCGACAACCCGAACTGGAAGGCGCAGTGGCCTGGCAAGGAGCTCTTCGACGCGTCCGGCAAGCCGGTGATCCGCATCGTCAAGGGTGGCGTCGACCCCGCTAGCCCGGACGCGAAGCACCAGGTCGACGCACTTGCCGGCGCCACCCTGACCAGCAACGGTGTCGACCGCCTGATCCAATTCTGGCTTGGTGAACAGGGCTTCGGCCCGCTGCTCGCCAAGCTGCGTACCCAACAGGGGGCTTGAAAATGGCCAAACCGACCGTCAAGGAAGTCCTGTTCAATCCGGTCTTCGCCAATAACCCGATCGGCCTGCAGATCCTTGGCATCTGCTCGGCGCTCGCGGTGACGTCGAACCTGCAGACCGCGCTCGTGATGTCGATTGCGCTCACGCTGGTGACCGGCTTCTCCAACCTGTTCATCTCGATGATCCGCAACCAGATCCCGAGCTCGATCCGCATGATCGTGCAGATGGTGATCATCGCGTCGCTGGTCATCGTGGTGGATCAGATCCTCAAGGCCTACGCCTATGGCCTGTCCAAGCAACTCTCGGTGTTCGTCGGCCTCATCATCACGAACTGCATCGTGATGGGCCGCGCCGAAGCCTTCGCCATGCAGAACCCGCCCATGCTCTCGTTCATGGACGGCATCGGCAACGGTCTCGGCTACAGCGTGGTGCTGCTCACCCTGGGCGTGATCCGTGAGCTCTTCGGTGCCGGCAAGCTGTTCGGCGTCGAGATCATCGCGCTCGCCAAGGATGGCGGCTGGTACGTGCCCAACGGCCTGCTGCTGCTGCCGCCCTCTGCGTTCTTCCTGATCGGCCTGCTGATCTGGGGGCTGCGCGCCTGGCGGACCGAGCAGGTCGAGGAACCGAGCTTCCGCATGGCGCCGCAAGTCGTGGAAAAGGAGGCTTACTGACATGGAGCACTATCTGAGCCTCTTCGTGCGGGCCGTGTTCATCGAGAACATGGCGCTCGCCTTCTTCCTCGGCATGTGCACCTTCATCGCGATCTCGAAGAAGGTAGAGACCGCGATCGGACTCGGTATCGCCGTGGTGGTCGTGCAGACCATCACGATGCCGGCCAATAACCTGATCTACACCTACCTGCTGCGTGACGGCGCACTGGCGTGGGCAGGCCTGCCGGATGTCGATCTGTCCTTCCTCGGGCTGCTGTCCTACATCGGCGTCATCGCGGCGATCGTGCAGATCCTGGAGATGCTGCTCGACAAGTACGTGCCCAGCCTCTACAACGCGCTCGGTGTGTTCCTGCCGCTGATCACGGTGAACTGCGCGATCATGGGCGGCACGTTGTTCATGGTCGAACGTGACTACAACTTCTCCGAAAGTGTGGTGTATGGCCTGGGCTCTGGGTTCTCCTGGGCGCTGGCGATCGCACTGCTCGCCGGCATCCGCGAGAAGCTCAAGTACAGCGACGTGCCTGAGGGCCTGCAGGGCTTGGGCATCACCTTCATCACCATCGGCCTGATGTCGCTGGGCTTCATGTCCTTCTCGGGCGTGCAGCTGTAAGGAGACCGTGAAACGATGAATACCGAAATCATTCTGGGCATCGGGATGTTCACCGCCATCGTGCTCGCGCTGGCCGTGTTCATCATCGCCGCCCGCTCGAAGCTGGTGTCGTCGGGTGACGTCACCATCGACATCAACGGCGAGAAGAAGATCACCGTGCCGGCGGGCGGCAAGCTGCTGCAGACCCTGGCCGAGAGTGGACTTTTCCTGCCCTCGGCCTGCGGCGGTGGCGGTACCTGCGCGCAGTGCAAGTGCGTCGTCACCGAAGGTGGCGGCTCGATGCTGCCCACCGAGGAGTCGCACTTCACCAAGCGTGACGCCAAGGAAGGCTGGCGCCTGTCCTGCCAGACCCCGGTCAAGCAGGACATGAAGATCGAGGTGCCGGAGGAGGTCTTCGGCGTCAAGAAGTGGGAGTGTACCGTCGAGTCCAACCCCAACGTGGCGACCTTCATCAAGGAGCTGACGCTGCGCCTGCCCGAGGGCGAGGACGTTGCCTTCCGCGCCGGCGGTTACGTGCAGCTCGAGTGCCCGCCGCACGTGGTCAATTACAAGGATTTCGACATCCAGGAGAAATTCCGCGGCGACTGGGACAAATTCAACCTGTGGCGCTATGTCTCCAAGGTGGACGAGACCACCATCCGCGCGTACTCGATGGCGAACTACCCGGGCGAAAAGGGCGTGGTGAAGTTCAACATCCGTGTCGCCTCGCCCCCGCCGGGTCGCGACGACATCCCGCCGGGCAAGATGTCGTCCTGGGTATTCAACCTCAAGAAGGGCGACAAGGTCACGGTGTACGGCCCCTTCGGCGAGTTCTTCGCGCGCGAGACCGACAACGAGATGGTCTTCGTTGGCGGCGGCGCGGGCATGGCGCCGATGCGCTCGCATATCTTCGACCAGTTGAAGCGCCTGCATAGCACGCGCAAGATCACATTCTGGTACGGCGCGCGCTCGATGCGCGAGGCCTTCTACGTCGACGAATTCGACAAGCTTGCCGCGGAGAACCCCAACTTCAAGTGGCACCTGGCGCTCTCCGACCCGCTCCCCGAGGACAACTGGACCGGCTATACCGGTTTCATCCACAACGTGTTGTACGAGCACTACCTCAAGGACCACCCGGCCCCCGAGGACTGCGAGTTCTACATGTGCGGCCCTCCGATGATGAACGCGGCAGTGATCAAGATGCTGCTGGATCTCGGCGTCGAACGCGAGAACATCATGCTCGACGATTTCGGCGGTTGAGCAACCCGGCGGCCGGCCTGCAGTCGCCCGCGCTGCCAGCAGGCCAACCCGTAACAGGACCCGCAACCGGTTTCCTCAACCGTTGCGGGTTCGTTCTTTCCGGCCCTCGCATGTGAGATTCAGCGCGACAGGCGATAGGCAAGCTGGCCGAGCAACTCGTGCAGTGCGAACCACGCAGCGTAGGCGGTGTTCTGCCCGGGGATGAACTGCAGGCCCTGTTCTTCCGCGCCGTTGCCGCCCCCTCCGCCCAGCCACGCCGTCGGCGCGGGAGTCACTCTCAGCCCGGCCGCTTCGAATTCCGCACGTGCGCGCTCCATGTGCATGGCGTGCGTGACCAGAAGGATGCTGCGCACGCCCGCAGCCTGGAGGTGGGTTGCCGAAAAGCGTGCGTTCTCCCGCGTGTCGCGCGATGCGGACTCCAGCCAGCGCGGGCTGATGCCGAAGTCCTCGCGCAGGCTGCGTTGCATCAGCACGGCCTCCGGTACGCCTCCTTGCGGGGCACCGCCGCTGGCCAGGACCGGGAGCCCGGTCTCGCGCGCAAGGCGGGCCGCATAGCGCAGACGCTCGAGCGCGAGGCGGTTGACGGTGTCGCCGCCAAACTCGGGCGCATGCTTGCGCCGCCCGGCGCCGAGAACGACGATGGCTTCCGCGTCCTGTGCGGCACCCGGCGCGAGCGCATGCGGGTATTCGGCCCGGGCCACGAGCCAGTTCACGCTTGCGGGCGTCACCAGCGCCAGGCTCAGGACCACGCCGGTCCAGGCGAAGCATCGGCCGAGGCGGGGGCGGCGCTCGAGCAGCAGCAGGCCGGCAACGATGGGCAGCAAGGGCATCAGCGGCGGCAGCGCAGCCACGGCCAGCGCCTTCTTCAGCCAGAACAGCAGGGAGGTCAGCTCGAGTTCCATTCGCATGCACCGGGCTTGTCGTTTGTCGGTGGGGATAGGGGCAAGTATTATCGGTGCATCGAGCCCGACACGTCGCCCATGCGCAGAACGATAACGCCTTCTTTCCCCTCCGCCTCGCGCACGCCCCCGTTCCACATCCCGCTTTCCGCGGTGGAAGAGGGGCGCGTACGCACATGAGCCTGCGCGATCTGCTCTGGCTGGCCGTGATCGCTTTGCTTGGCTACGCGAGCTGGCAGTTCGTGCGCGCCTTGCGTGCCCCGCGCGAGCCTGGCGCTGCCCACGTGCAGGCTCCGGCACGCGGGCCGACCGGGCCGGCCGGCCCGCGTGAGTCGGAGGAGGCGGGTGCCAATGCGACGATTGCAGATGATGAGGATGGACTGGACGAGGGTGATTTCGAGTACGCGCCGGTGCTGGCCTCCCGCCCTGTCGTTGCGCCGGCGCCTGCGGAGCCGGCGGCCGGCGGGTATGGCTCGTCTGGAGCCGGGTCTGCCGAGCAGCCGGGTGGTGGAGCCGAAGCGGAGGTCTTTGCGCTGCAGCTGGAGAATTCCCGGCTACGCCAGGAGTTCCAGGCGCAGCGCGATCTGGTCGCCTTGCAGCAGCAGGAGATCACCCGGCTGGTAGAGGATGTCACTGCGCTGCAGGATGAACTCGACCGCATCAGGGTACAGCCCGCGAGTTCGCCAGAGTACTCCGAAGCGCTGCTGCTTGCCTCACAGGGGCTCAATGCGGAGATGATCGCGGCCCGCTGCGGCATCACGCTCGCCGAGGCGGAGCTTGTGCTTTCCTTGAGTCGGCGGGGCGAGGGGGGGACATGAGCGCACGTCTGACCGCTCCACGGCGCGTACTGTTGTTGCGCGCCACGGCAGCGCTGGCCGCAGCGGTGGCGCTCGGTCTTGCGGCCTTGTTGCTGAGTGCCCGGCCTGAGGTGCCGGCCCCCTGGCCGCAGGCCGCCCCACCGGTCGCCCCACCGGCCGCCCCACCGGCCGCCGAAAGTGTCGCTCCGTCTCGGTTGCCTGCGGTGGTGCCAGTGCCGGTGGAGACGTCCACCGCACTGGCGCTCGATCACCCCGAGGTTTCTCTGGAGCCCGCTGCAAGCCCTGCGCCTGCCAGCGCCGAGAATCCCGCTGCGCCGGCCAGCACCCCTCCTTCCGTGCCGGAAGTGCCCGAGGGTGTGCTGTTGCCGCACGCCGCCGCGAGTGGCGGCGGCCCGGGCTACCGGATTCAGCTAGGGGTCTTCGGCGACCCGGCCAATGCCCTGCAGCTCTACGAGCGGCTGGCGGCGGAAGGGTACGCTGCGGGCATCCAGAGCCGTGTCGTCCTGGGCCCCTTTGCCGACCGGGACGCTGCGGAGCGGGCGCGCCGCAAGTTGCGCGAGGGCGGTCATGGCGCGGGCGTGCTCGTGCCGCCGCCGCGTTCGAATTGATGCGCCGTGACTGCCTTCACGGCGTGCAAGGCCCCACAGGGGGGACGATGCATCCATTTTTGAGGAGAGGGTGAGCCAATGCAGATCAAGAGTCCGATGTTTGGCAGTGCGGAAGTGCCCGAGGACAAGATCATCGAGTTCCCGATGGGCTTGCCGGGCTTCGAGGAGTGCAGGCGTTTTGCGCTCGTGCACGAAGAGGGCGGGGGCGCCGAGGTACTCCTGTTGCAGAGCGTCGACGACCCTCAGGCGGCGTTCTCGATCACCTTGCCCGAGCGGCTCGGCATCAACCTCGAGTTCCAGCTGAGCGACGAGGAGGTCGCCATGCTGAAGCTTCAGTCGCCCGAGGATGCCGCGGTCGCGGTGATCGTGCGCAAGGACGACGGGCCGTCGAGCGGACCCGCCTCGGCCGGGCTACGGGCCAATTTCGTCGCGCCGCTGGTGATCAACGTTGGCGCGCGGGTTGGCATGCAGAAGGTGATCAACCGCCTGGGCTGCGACATCACCCTGCGCGCCCAGGCTTGAGCGCGAGCGGCCCTGTGCGGATGGGGCCGATTCGCGAGGCAGTTCGCCCGCCGTGCCTTCGGGCGCAGCGGGCGGTGCGTGCGCCCCCGGCAGGCGCGGGTACAATCACGCTTTTGTGATTCCGGAGGCAAGTCCGTGGCCCGTCAGATCATTTCCACCCCCAACGCACCGGCCGCGATCGGCCCCTATTCGCAGGCCGTCAAGGCCGGCAACCAGGTGTTCCTGTCGGGGCAGATCGGCCTGGATCCCGTGACCATGGAGATGGTCGAGGGGGTGGAGGCGCAGGCGCAACGCGTGTTTGCAAACCTGCAGGCGGTGGCCGAGGCTGCGGGCGGCTCGTTCGCGGATGTGGTCAAGATCACCATCTATCTCACCGACCTGTCGAATTTCGGCGTCGTCAATGAGGTCATGAAGTCCTGCTTCGCCGAGCCCTATCCGGCGCGCGCGACCGTTGGGGTGCGCGAGCTCCCGCGGGGTGCGCTGGTCGAGGCAGACCTGGTGCTCGTGGTCGATTGAGCAGGGCCAGGCTCAAGGCGCAGGTGTGAAGGGTCTGGCGTGAGGGGGGGGAGCCTGACGGCGGGGCAAGCGAAATCGCCTGCTCCGGCGTTGCAGCCGCAGGGCTGGGCCGGCGTGGGTGGGGCGCTTGCGGCCCGCCTCGCCAGGCTCGATCTCCGCGCGCCACGCGACGTGCTGCTGCACTTGCCCTTGCGCTATGAGGACGAAACGCGGCTCACCCCCATCGGGGCAGCGCGGCCTGGTTTGCCGGCGCAGGTGGAGGGCGAGGTGGTGTCGTGCGAGATCATGCTGCGCCCGCGGCGCCAGCTCGTGGCGCGGGTCGGGGACGGTAGCGGAACCCTGGTGGCGCGCTGGCTGAACTTCTACCCCTCGCAGCAGAAGCAGCTTGCGCCGGGTCGGCGGGTCCGCCTGTTCGGCGAGGTCCGCGGCGGGTTCTTCGGCGACGAGATGGTGCATCCACGGGTGCGCAGCGTCGACGCGGGCGAGCCGTTGCCGCAGGCCCTGACCCCGGTCTATCCGACCACGGCCGGCGTGGGGCAGGCGACTTTACGCAAGCTGGTCGATCGTGCGCTGCAGACGGAGCCCCTGGACGAGTTGCTGCCCGAAGAGTGGCTGCAGCGCCTCGGGCTTCCAGGCCTCGCGGATGCCCTGCATGCACTCCATCACCCTGCGCCGGACGCCGCTCCCGATGCCCTTGAGCGTCGGACTCATCCCGCCTGGCGGCGGATGAAGTTCGAGGAACTGCTGGTGCAGCAGCTGTCGCTGCGCCGTGCCTACCTCGCACGCCGCGCGCGCTCGGCGGTGGCGCTGCCGGCGCGCGCAGTCCTGACCGCGGCGCTGCTCGACACCCTGCCCTTCCGGCCGACGGGCGCGCAGGCGCGTGCCTGGAGCGAGATCGCCGCCGATCTCGCCGCGCCGCACCCGATGCAGCGCCTGCTGCAGGGCGATGTGGGCTCGGGCAAGACCCTGGTGGCTGCGCTCGCGATGCTGCAAGCCGCCGAGAATGGCTGGCAGGCCGCGATGATGGCGCCCACCGAGATTCTCGCGGAGCAGCACTGGAGAAAGCTCTCGGCCTGGCTCGCGCCGCTGGGCGTCGAAGTCGCCTGGCTGTCGGGCGGACGCAGGAAGCGCGAGCGCGAGGCCGCACTGGCCCGTCTGGCCAGTGGCGAGGTGCTGCTTGCCGTGGGCACGCATGCGCTGATCGAAGATCCGGTGACCCTGCCACGGCTGGCGCTCGCGGTGGTCGATGAGCAGCACCGCTTCGGTGTGCGCCAGCGCCTGGCGCTGCGCGAGAAGGGCGAAGGAGGGCGGCGTCCGCACATGCTGATGATGTCGGCGACGCCGATCCCGCGTACGCTGGCGATGACCCATTACGCCGATCTCGACGTGTCGGTGCTCGATGAACTGCCTCCAGGCCGTACCCCGATCCGCACCCGGCTGGTCTCCGAGGCGCGCCGTGAACAGGTCGTGGCGCGCATGCGCGCGGCCTGCCTGGGGGGGCGGCAAGCCTACTGGGTGTGCCCGCTGATCGAGGAATCCGAGGCCCTGCAACTGCAGACGGCGCAGGACACCTGGGCGGCACTGGTTGAGGCCCTGCCGGAGTTGCGCATCGGGCTGATCCATGGCCGCCTGAAGAACGACGAGAAGTCCACCACAATGGCGGCGTTTGCGGCGGCGGAGCTCGATGTGCTGGTGGCCACCACCGTGATCGAGGTCGGTGTGGATGTGCCCAATGCCAGCCTGATGGTGATCGAGCATGCGGAACGCTTCGGGCTCGCGCAACTGCACCAGTTGCGCGGCCGGGTCGGGCGCGGTACGGCGGAGTCGGAGTGCATCCTGATCTACGCCCAGCCACTCTCCGCGACTGGCCGTGCGCGCCTGAGAGTGATCTACGAGAACACCGATGGCTTCGCGATTGCGCGCGAGGATCTGGGAATCCGTGGCCCGGGTGAGTTCGTCGGCGCGCGCCAGAGCGGCGTGCCGCTGCTGCGTTACGCAGACCTCGAAGCCGATGCCGACCTGATCGAGCCTGCGCGCGCACTTGCTGAAGATCTCCTGCGACGCGAGCCGGCCGCCGCCGAGGCCCTGATGGTGCGCTGGCTGGGCGGGCGGGAGGCCCTGTTGCGGGCCTGAGCGCCGCGCGTCACCCAATCCGAACCATGCGTCCGCTGATCGCCTTTCCTCTCCATACCGGGCCGCGCCACGAAACCTGGCTGGCCCATCCACCGCGTGCCGGCATACCCGAGGCCTTGCGCCCGTGGCTGCGCGATCCGGGTTCGCTCACCGCACGCATCCGGGCACGTTGCGGGCGCTTCGCCGTGCAGGTGGTGTGCCAGCGACTGGCGCGGGTGCATCGTGACGAGGCCTTGCTGCTCGGCCTGCGGCCAGGCGAGCGCGCCTGGCTGCGCGAGGTCCTGCTGCTCGCCGATGGTCGGCCGGTGGTGTTCGCACGCTCGCTGCTGCCGCGGCGCAACGTGCGCGGGACCTGGAACCTCTTTCATGGCATGGGCTCGCGCCCGCTCGGGCAGGCCCTGTTCTCCGATCCTGAGATCAGCCGTCTGCCGCTCGCCTGTCGCCGTCTGGACAGGCGCGATGCGCGGTATCATCGCGCCCAAGCCGCACTGGCCCACCATGCCCCGGGACAGTTCGTGCCGCGCGCCTTGTGGGCGCGGCGCTCGATCTTTCTCCTGCGCGGCAGCGCACTGATGGTGAGCGAAGCCTTCCTGCCCGAAATCCTGGAACTGCCCCGATGACGTTCGGCATGAGCCTGCACGACAAGTTGCCCCACTATGTCCGCTTGATGCGGATCGACAAGCCGATCGGCACCCTGCTGCTGCTGTGGCCCACCCTGTGGGCGCTGTGGGTGGCGGCCGGCGGACTGCCGCCCTTGCACATCCTGGTGATCTTCGTGATCGGCACCTTCCTGATGCGCTCCGCAGGTTGCGTGATCAACGACTATGCTGACCGCGACATCGACGGTCACGTGGAGCGCACGCTCGATCGCCCGCTCGCAACCGGCCGTGTCCGTGCAGGCGAGGCCCTGTGGCTGGCAGCGGGGCTTTCCGCGGTGGCCTTCCTGCTCGTGCTGCCGCTGGGCTCGCTGGTGATCTGGCTTTCCATTCCGGCATTGTTCCTGGCCGGCAGCTATCCGTTCACCAAGCGCTTCTTCGCGCTGCCGCAGGCCTACCTGGGACTGGCCTTCGGTTTTTCGATCCCGATGGGGTTTGCGGCAGTGCTGGGCGAGGTGCCCGCGCTGGCGTGGGTGATGCTGTTGGCCAACACCTTCTGGACCATCGCCTACGATACCGAATACGCCATGGTGGACCGCCCGGACGACCTCCGGCTCGGCATTCGCACGGCTGCGATCACCTTTGGTCGCTACGATGTCGCCGCGGTGATGTTGTGCTATGGCGCCGCGGTCGTGCTGCTGGGTGTGGTCGGGGGCATGATCGGTGCCGGATTCGTCTACTACCTTGGCCTTGCTGCCGCCTCGGTGATCGCGGGCTATCACTACACCCTGATCCGGGGACGTGCGCGGGCCGGATGTTTCAAGGCTTTCCGCCACAACAACTGGTTCGGTGCCGTCGTGTTTGCCGGCATCTTCTTCGACCTCCTCCAGTGCGCAGCGTGAGCGCAGGGCGCCGCCTGCGGGTGTGCGCTCTTCCGCCCGCGATGATTTCGCACCTCCTACCGGACATCCCATGCACTTCATGACCGCTCTGGAAGCCGCCTGGCTGCAGCGCAACAGCCTGCTCTGTGTCGGCCTCGACCCCGATCCCGCAAAATTCCCCACCCATCTGCGGGGGCGCCCGGATGCGATCCTCGCGTTCTGCACGCAGATCGTCGACGCCACTGCCGACCTGGTGTGCTGCTTCAAGCCGCAGATCGCCTACTTCGCCGCCCACCGCGCGGAGGAGCAGCTTGAGGCCCTGATCGAGCACATCCATGCGGCTCACCCCGACACCCCGGTCATCCTCGACGCCAAACGAGGCGATATCGGCAGTACCGCCGAGCAGTACGCCATCGAGGCCTTCGAACGCTTCAAGGCCGACGCGATCACGGTCAATCCGTACATGGGCCGCGACTCGGTCGATCCTTACCTGGCCTACCCCGACAAGGGCGTGATCCTGCTGTGCCGCACCTCCAACCCGGGCGGGTCGGACCTGCAGTTCCTGGAGGTCGATACGCCGAAGGGCCGCATGAAGCTCTACGAACATGTTGCGCGCACCGTTGCGGAGGACTGGAACGCGAGCGGGAACTGTGGCCTGGTCGTCGGTGCCACCTTCCCGGCCGAGATCGCCCGCGTGCGCGAACTGACCGGCAATCTGCCGCTGCTGGTGCCGGGGATCGGCGCCCAGGGCGGCGACATCGCCGCCACGCTGGCGGCGGGGCGCACGGCGAAGGGCGCCGGGTTGATGATCAACTCCTCGCGTGCGGTGCTGTATGCCGGCAAGGGCGAGGACTTCGCCGAGGCCGCACGGAAGGTCGCGCTGGAGACCCGCGACGCGATCAATGCCCATCGCTGAGCACACCTGTTCGAGCGTGACTGCACCCAGCACGTACGCTCGCGTGTGACCACAACTTCGCGCCGGCGGGCGCGTCAATGCCTGACCAGGGCTCGCCCGCCCATGCCACGCATCCAACACGAGACGCCCGAATGAAATACGACGACCTGCGCGACTTCATCTCCCAGCTCGAGGCGCGCGGCGAGCTCAAGCGCATCACCGTCCCGGTCGACACCCACCTCGAGATGACCGAGATCGCCGACCGCGTGCTGCGTGCCGGCGGCCCGGCCCTGCTGTTCGAGAAGCCGGTGACGAAGGGTGTGCCGCAGTCGATCCCGGTGCTCGCCAACCTCTTCGGCACCCCGCAGCGGGTGGCGATGGGCATGGGCGAGGACGTCGCCGACGGCAACTGGAGCACGCCACTGCGCGAGGTGGGCAAGCTGCTCGCCTACCTGAAGGAGCCCGAGCCGCCCAAGGGCCTGAAGGACGCCTGGGAGAAGCTGCCGGTGCTCAAGCAGGTGCTCAACATGGCGCCCAAGGAAGTGCGTTCCGCGCCCTGCCAGCAGGTGGTGTGGGAGGGGGACGAGGTCGACCTGGCGAGGCTGCCCATCCAGCACTGCTGGCCCGGCGACGCCGCGCCGCTGATCACCTGGGGCCTGGTGGTGACGCGCGGGCCGCACAAGAAGCGCCAGAACCTGGGCATCTACCGCCAGCAGGTGATCGGCCGCAACCGCGTGATCATGCGCTGGCTGGCGCATCGCGGCGGCGCGCTCGACTTCCTCGAGCATCAGCGCGCGCATCCGGGCGAGCCTTTTCCGATCTCGGTGGTGCTCGGTTGCGACCCGGCGACCATCCTCGGCGCGGTGACGCCGGTGCCGGATTCGATCTCGGAGTACCAGTTCGCCGGCCTGCTGCGTGGCGCCAAGACCGAGCTGGTGAAGTGCCTGGGCAACGACCTGCAGGTGCCGGCCTCGGCCGAGATCGTGCTCGAAGGCGCGATCCACCCGAACGACATGGCGCCTGAAGGCCCCTACGGCGACCATACGGGCTATTACAACGAGGTCTCCGACTTCCCCGTGTTCACCATCGAGCGCATCACCCTGCGCCGCGATCCGATTTACCACAGCACCTACACCGGCAAGCCGCCCGACGAGCCGGCGATGCTGGGCGTGGCGCTCAACGAGGTCTTCGTGCCGCTGCTGCAGAAGCAGTTCACCGAGATCGTGGATTTCTACCTGCCGCCTGAGGGCTGCTCGTACCGCCTGGCGGTGGTCAGCATCCGCAAGCAGTACCCGGGCCATGCCAAGCGCGTGATGTTCGGCATCTGGAGCTTTCTGCGCCAGTTCATGTACACCAAGTTCATCATCGTGGTGGACGAGGACGTGAACATCCGCGACTGGAAGGAGGTGATCTGGGCGCTCACCACGCGCATGGACGCCACCCGCGACACCACGCTGGTCGACAACACGCCCATTGATTACCTCGATTTCGCCAGCCCGGTCGCCGGCCTGGGCAGCAAGATGGGGCTGGATGCGACCAACAAGTGGCCAGGCGAGACCAGCCGCGAATGGGGCACGCCGATCGTCATGGACGCGGCGGTGAAGGCGAGGGTGGACGCGATGTGGGGTGAGTTGGGACTGTAGCGCGGGGCCTGAACGCACGAACCGTAATGCGGGCGCGCGTTACGTTTTGTTGTTGCGCGTTGTGCGGACAGGCGTCATGGTCCGCGCTCGAAGTCTTCTTCATACGCCGCGGAGTTTCCCTGCGCGGGCTTCATTTTCGAGGAAAGTCGATGAGCACCCCCTATCCCGCTCCGCTCCAGGTGGACCAGCCGTCCGAGAACATGGTCACTGTCACCCATCTGGTCTATGCGCTGCACGCCTTCGCGGTGTTTTCGGCGGTGGTCGGTTCGGCGACGATCATCTTCAGCTTCGTCGCCAGCCTGCCCTCCATTGCAGCAGTGGTGCTGAACTACTGGAATCAGAACGCGGTGCGCGGTACCTGGCTGGAGAGCCATTTCCGCTGGCAGATCCGCACCTTCTGGTTCGCGGTGCTTTGGGTCGTGGTGGCCGGACTGATGGTGCTGACCATCATCGGTGTGCCATTCGCGATCGGGCTGCTGCTGATCGTCGGCCTGTGGATCCTGTACCGTATCGTGCGCGGCTGGTGGGTGCTGATGCAGCGGCGGCCGCTGCCGATGCCGCCGACCTGAGGCCCTGTAACTGCTGAGCTGCTTATCCGCCGCCTGCCCAGATCCATTCGAGCAATGCATCCTGCGCCGCAGCGCTCTGGGCGGCTTCCGGGTGATTGATCATCATCACCAGCGCATGACGACGCCCATGGCGGTCGAGCAGGTAGCCGCCCATTGCGCGCACGCCGTTGAGGGTCCCGGTCTTGATGTGCGCCTGTCCGGATACCGGGCTGCCAGACAGCCGGCGACGTGCCGTGCCGTCCAGGCCGGCGACGGGCAGCGCCGAGATGTATTCCGGCATCCAGGGACGTTGCCATGCCGCGATCAGCAACTGCCCCAGGCTGTCGGCGCGGATGCGCTCGATGCGTGAAAGACCCGACCCATTCTCGATCACCAGGCCCTCGGTACCGATCCCCGCGGCTGCAAGCGCTTCCTGCGCGGACTGTGCCCCGGCGGTGACCATGTCGGTGGCGGACTGGGGGAGCTCGGGACGGCTCGCGCCGAGTGTGGCGAGCAGCTGGCGCGCGATCACGTTGCTCGACCATTTATTCATTTCCCGGATCACGTCGGCCAGCGCAGGAGAGTCGTCGCGGATGAGTTCCGTGGCGCCGGTCGGCGTCGTTCCCTCACGCACCTGCCCTCCCAGTCGGCCTCCCGACTCGCTCCACAGCGCGCTGACCAGTGCCGTGCCGAATTCGGCGGGGGGCAGTGGTGCGGCGCTCCAGGTGCGGGGGCCGCAGGCGCGCGGGAGGGTGCCGCTGAGCACCAGGCGTTGGCCCGGCTCGATCTGCGCCTGAAGATCCTTGTACCAGGTGCCGCAGGGCGCGTCGGACGTCCTGATCCGGTTGTCGATGGTGACGCCGGCAAGCGGTGGTTCCGCAGCGAGGGTGACCGGCTCGCTCGCCGCCTTGCCCGGGTAGAGGCCCAGCAGCACGGTGTTGTAGTGCATCAGCAGGCCGTGGGGGCCACTGTTGTAGGGCCGCAGCCCGCGTCCGTCAAAGGCGTCCGGGTCGTGCGGGGGCAGGTGCAGCACGGAAGCGTCGAGCACGATGTCGCCCGCCACACCTTCGATACCCAGGTTGCGCACGCGGCGCAGCATCTTCCACAGGCGGTCGTAGCCGAGCATCGGGTCGGCTCCGCCAAGCAGGTGGAGGTCGCCCTCGAGCAACCCGCCCCGAATGGGGCCCGTTACCGCGAGGCGCGTACGCCAGGTGTGTGCAGGGCCCAACTGCTCGAGTGCGGCGAAGCTGGTCACCAGCTTCATGACCGAGGCCGGATTCATGGGCTGGTCTGCCCGGATGGCGAGCGTGGGGCGGTCGGCATCCACGGGCTGGACCCACACCGAAACCGCCTCCACGGGGATGTGGGCTGCGTCGAGTGCCAGGCGCACGCCGGGCGGGAGCGGGGCGCTGACGGTCGCACCTTGCGCGGGCGGGCCGAGAAAAAGCACGCCAGCGAGGGGCAGCAGTCTTAAGAAATACCTGATGGCCATGAAACGTATCCTGATCGGATGGCGCGGGGAGAACGGCTAGAATGAAGGCCTTGCGGCGGACAGTGAGATTGTCTGCATTTTAAATGGGGGCGTCCCGGCCTCGGCGCTTGGTGCAGGAAAGGTGTGCCAGGTCTGGGGCCGGCAGGAACGATGAGCGGATTCGGACATTACACTCGTACGGCAGATGAGCTTGAGCGTGAGATCGTCAAGCGTGGTATTGCGATTGGCGTCGATTGGCAGGATCAGGCCCGCATGCGCGACCTGGCGCGGCAGGCGCTGAGTTGCTCGTCGGACTGCATGATGAAGTTGCTGCGCAGTCCGGTGCGGCAGGAAAAGCTCACTGGCGAGCTGTTCGCGCTTTCGGAGCTGATGCTTGAGAACATGCGCCAGAGTGCGGAAATGGGGCTTCACACGCACGGTGGCCCGGCATGGAAGGCTTTCGGGCGAGCCTTGAACGAGGAGTACGACGCAGGGATCCGGCGCCCCGTGCCCAAGGAAGGACTGCAGGCCTGACGCTTTGCGGTCGTCGGAACCCGGGGGCGATGCCGATTCAGTTGGCCACGCGCTCGCCGGAGAAGAGTTCGGCGACGGTTTCGCGCTCGCGCACGACGAGCGCGCGGCTCCCCTCCACCAGGATCTCGGCGGCGCGGGGGCGGGTGTTGTAGTTGGAGCTCATGGTCATGCCATAGGCGCCTGCGGAGAGGATCGCGAGCAGGTCGCCTTCGGCCACGTCGAGCATCCGTCCGCGGGCGAGGAAGTCGCCGCTCTCGCAGATCGGGCCGACCACGTCGTACTGCGCAGCAGATGCCGCGCGCGGGCGGACTTCGACCACTTCGTGCCATGCATCGTACAGCGCCGGGCGTGCAAGGTCGTTCATGGCAGCGTCGACGATGGCGAAGTTCTTTGTTTCGCCGGGCTTGAGGTATTCGATCCGGGTCAGCAGCAGCCCCGCGTTGCCGACCAGCGAACGACCGGGCTCGAAGCAGAGCTCCTCGTTACGACCGGCGAACACCTCGAGCAGCGGCGCCAGGTAATCGGTCGCTGAAGGGGGTGTTTCGTCACGGTAGCGGATGCCCAGCCCCCCACCCAGGTCGATGTGCTCGAGCGCGATTCCCTCGGCTGCGAGTTGCTCGACCAGGTCGCGCAACTTCTCCGCCGCCTCGGCCATGGGGGCGGGGTCGAGCAGCTGGGAGCCGATATGGCAGGCTACTCCGCTGATCCGCAGGTGGGGCAGCCTGGAGGCCTGCCGGTAGAGCGCAAGTGCGTCGGCAAAGGCGACGCCGAACTTGTTGCCCTTCAGGCCGGTGGAGATGTAAGGGTGGGTCTTCGGATCGACGTCCGGATTGACTCGCAGCGCGATCGGCGCCTGCTTGCCGAGTTCGCCTGCCAGCGCATTCAGGCGCTCCAGTTCGGCTGCCGACTCGATGTTGAAGCAGCGGATCCCTGCCTCCAGCGCCTGTCGCATCTCCGCGCGGGTCTTGCCCACGCCCGAGAACACGACCTTGTCCGCGCGGCCCCCCGCAGCGAGGACACGGGCGAGTTCGCCGCCGGAAACGATGTCGAAGCCAGCGCCAAGACGGGCGAAGACTGAAAGAATGCCGAGGTTCGAGTTGGCCTTGACGGCGTAGCACACCAGCGCGCGGCGTCCGGCGAGCGCCTGTTTCCAGGCAGCGAAGGCGGATTCCAGTGCTGCACGCGAATAGACATAGGTCGGTGTGCCAAAGCGCTGGGCGATGTCTTCCAGTGAAGTCTCCTCCAACCACAATGCGCCTTCGCGCAGCGTGAGCGTGGGGAGAGGCCAGGCGGGCGTAGCAGAGGTGTTCATTGGAGCAGGGAGTCGGAGGTGAGGTCCGGCGGGACGAGGGGTTTGTTATGATCGGCGCCCGCACTCGAGGCGGGGGAGGTGCCAGGCTCGGGCAGATAGAGCGGGCCCTTGATGCCACAGGCCGACAGCAGCGCGCAGCACAGCGCGATGAAGGGAATTCTGGCTCGCATCGCCATTCTTCAGGTAAAACCGAAATCCTAACAGAAGGAATCAGCATGGAAGAATCCGCGTTCAACGCACTGGCCGAGGCCGAACTGGCACGCATCGAGTCCGCGCTCGAGGACTGCGGTGTGGATCTGGACATCGAGCCGAAGCCCGGAGGCATCCTGGAGCTGGAATTCGAGAACGGCACGAAGATGATCATCAACCGCCACACCGCGGCGCGTGAGATCTGGGTGGCGGCCAGATCGGGGGGCTTCCACTTTCGTCTGCTCGACGGACAGTGGATCAATACCCGGGATGGCGCGGAGCTGTGGAAGATGCTCGCCGGCTTGATCGGAGCGCAGGCTGGCGAGCCTGTGGTGTTGACCCCGCCGGCCTGAAGGGGAAGCCGCTCAACGCCTGATCGGCGTCGGCAGGCGGTCTTCGACCGGGGCAGGGGTCTGTGCCGGAAAGCCCGGAAGTTGCGAACGGGTGACCGGCGCCGGCGGTATGGCCTCGGTTTCCGCTTCCATGGCGGGCAGTCCGTCGCCGGCGAACATCTCCTGCAGCCAGTCCGGGGCGATCGACGGCGTCGGTGGGGCGTACTCGGCATAGTGATAGTCCTCGCCGGAGCCCAGGCCGTTCTCGACGAGCTTCAGTCCGGGTGGGGGCGGGGGCGAAACGTCCGGCACGCCTTCGAGCGCCGTGCGCATGTAGTCGACCCAGATCGGTAGTGCCGCTGCGCCGCCGGTTTCGCCTCGGCCCAGGTTGCGCGGCTGGCCGAACCCGACCCAGCTCACGGCGACCAGATCCGGGTGGTAGCCACAGAACCATGCATCGACATAGTCGTTGGTGGTCCCCGTCTTGCCTGCGAGATCCTGGCGCTTGAGCACCTTCGCTCTTGTTGCCGTTCCGCGCTGTACTACGTCGCGCATCATCGAATCCATCAGCCAGGCATTGCGCGCGTCGATCACGCGCGCTGCGCTCTGGCCGGCCACGGGCGGGTCCGTCCGTGCGATCAGGCGACCGCTGCCGTCGTAGATCTCCTTCACCACGTAGGGCTCAATGCGGTAGCCGCCATTGGCGAACACCGCATAGCCGGCGGCCATCTGCCAAGGCGTTGCAGCGCCTGCGCCCAGCGCCATGGTCAGATAGGCGGGGTTCTGGCTGCGGTCGAAGCCGAAGCGGCCGAGGAATTCCTGCGCGTACGCGGGGGAGATCTCCTCGAGCAGGCGGATCGAGACCATGTTTTTCGAGCGTGCCAGTGCCTCGCGCAGCGTCATCGGGCCGGCATAGCGGCCGTCGTAGTTCTTGGGCTCCCATGCCTTCGAGCCCGTGACCCCCGCAGGATAGTAGAGGGGGCCGTCTTCAAGGACATTGCCTGGTCCGAAACTGCGCTCGAGCGCGGCAGAGAAGATGAAGGGCTTGAAGCTCGACCCCGGCTGGCGCACCGCCTGCGTGACATGGTTGAACTTGTTGCGTTCGAAATCGAAGCTGCCAACCAGGGCGCGTACGGAGCCGTTGTGCGGGTCGATGGCGACGAATCCTGCCTGGACCTCGGGGAGTTGGGCGATTTCCCAGGCGTCCTTGCCGGTGCTGCGCAGGCGCACGATCGCTCCGGGGCGGATCCTGCGGCTCTGCGGCGCCTTCTCGGCCAGCATCGGCGCCGCAAGCCCGAGCCCCTTGCCAGCGATGCGCAGCGACTCGCCGCGGCGATAGGCGACGACTTCCTTCGAAGAGGCTCTCAGGACGATCGCGGCGAGGAGGTCATCGTGGTCGCCATGATTCTCCAGGGCTTCATCGAGCAACTCGGGTGCGATGTCGCCGCTGGGCAACTCCACAAAGGCCTCCGGGCCCCGATAGCCGTGACGGCGGTCGTAAGTGAGCACACCCTTGCGCAGGGCAGCGTAGGCGGCCTCCTGGTCCTTGCGGGTGATCGTGGTGACGATGCGGATACCCAATTCGTAGGCCTGATCGCCGAACTGCTCGAGGGCGATCTGGCGCGCCATCTCGGCGACATGGTCGGCGTGGAGCGTGATGTCCTGGTGCTTGCGCGCTCGCGCCGTGTCGTGCCGGCTCTGTGCAGGTGTGGCGAAGGCGAGCGCCTCCTGGTATTGGGCTGCGCCGATGAAGCCGGCCTCGAGCATGCGGCGCAGCACGTACTGCTGGCGAACTGCCGCGCGAGCAGGATTGACGATCGGGTTGAACGCAGAGGGGGCCTTGGGCAGGCCAGCAAGCATCGCAGCTTCGGGCAGGGTCAGCTCATCGAGCGTCTTGCCGTAGTAGGCGCGTGCCGCCTGAGCGAAACCATAGGAGCGCTGGCCGAGGAAGATCTGGTTGATGTACAGCTCCAGAATCTGGTCCTTCGTGAGGTTCTGCTCGATCTTCAGGGAAAGCAGGATCTCGTAGAGCTTGCGGCTGTATGTCTTCTCGCGCGTGAGGAAGAAGTTGCGTGCGACCTGCATCGTGATCGTGGAGGCACCCTGTCCCCGGCCACCGCTGGAGAGGTTCGCGAGCGCTGCGCGCGCCAATCCTACCGGGTCTATGCCGCTGTGCTCGTAGAAGCGTTCATCCTCTGCTGCCAGAATCGCGTGCTTGAGGTGGGAAGGAACCTCGGCGATGCGCACTACGTCACGCCGTTCTTCACCGAACTCGCCGATGAGGTGGCCATCCGCCGTATATACTCGCAGCGGAATGCGAGGACGATAGTCCGTAAGCGAGTCAAGTGCCGGCAGGTTCGGCCAGGCGAGCGTGGCCATCGCGGCAAGGGTGGCGAGGCCGAGGATGACAAGCGCAATCAGCGCTGCGATCGGATACAGGACCCAGCGCATGGGCAGTCCAGAAGTGGTTTCGAACGGGTGGGCATTATACGGGATGCGGGCGCGGCGCCATCGGGCCGCCTTGTTAGCAGGCGTTAAGCGTGAACAAGTTCCCTTTACAGCGCGGGGGACTTGGCGTTAGCATGCGAGAGCATGACTGAGCAATAGCGCGTAACATAAAGAAATGTAAGGACTTTCTTTGTGATTGACCTCCCCTTTTTGAAGTCGGCGACGCGTCAACTCGCCGGACTCGACATCTCTTCTTCATCCGTCAAGCTCGTCGAGCTTTCCGGGGGAGACAAGGGCGCTTACAAAGTCGAGCGATATGCCATCGAGCCTCTGCCGCGCGATGCGGTGGTGGATGGCAACATCGCCAGCCTCGAACCTGTAACGGAAGCCATCAAGCGCGCTCTCCGGCGATTTGGCGGTGGCGTGAAGAACGTTGCGGTGGCGCTGCCCTCCTCGTCGGTCATCACGAAGAAAGTCATCCTTCCGGCGGGTATGCGCGAAACCGAGATGGAGTTCGCAGTCGAGGGCGAAGCAAATCAGTACATTCCCTTCGCGCTGGACGAGGTTAATCTGGATTTTCAGGAGATCGGCCCCGCGGCGAGCAGCCCTGGTGATGTCGAGGTGCTGATCGCCGCCTCGCGCAAGGACAAGGTCGAGGACCGAGTCGCCGTGGCACAGGCTGCCGGGCTCAAGGCGGTGATCGTCGATGTCGAGTCGCTCGCCACCGAATCCGCGCTGGAGCTCGTTTCGGCCCAGCTTCCGCAGCGGGCGCGTGACCAGGTGATCGCGCTGGTCGACGTCGGCGCGACGGTTCTGACCGTAACCATGTTCCGCAACGGGCAGTCGATCTACTCGCGGGAGCAGGCGTTCGGCGGAAACCAGCTCACGCAGGACATCTCTCGTCAGTACGGGATGAGCTTCGAGGAGGCCGAAGCCGCCAAGCGCACCGGGTCGCTGCCGGACAACTACGCACGCGATCTCATGCGGCCGTTCATGGACAGCCTTGCGCTTGAGGTGTCTCGGGCACTGCAGTTCTTCTTCACATCGACGCCCTATAACCAGGTCGACCATGTGGTGCTTGCCGGAGGCTGTGCGGTGATGCCCGGCCTCGGTGAAATCGTCGGCGCGCGCACCCAGGTTGACACGATCATCGCCAATCCGTTTGCCAGCATGACGCTCGGGAGCAAGCTGCGGCCGAAGGCCCTGCTTGCCGATGCGCCGTCCCTGATGGTCGCCTGCGGCCTGGCGCTGAGGAGGTTCGACGCATGATCCGCATCAACCTTCTTCCGCATCGCGCCGAGAAGCGCCGCTTGCGGAAACAGCAGTTCCTCGTTTTGTTCGTGCTGTCGATCCTCCTGGGCGCCCTGATTGGCTTCGGCGTGCGCGCAGTATATGTCGGCCAGATCGAAGCTCAGGAGGCGCGCAACACCCAACTCAAGACCGAGATCGCAAAGCTGGATCGTGAGATTGCTGAAATACGCCGGCTTGGCGAGCAGATCGATGCCTTGCTCGCACGCAAGCAGGTCATCGAATCCCTGCAGAGCGTGCGCGCCGAGACGGTTCATCTTTTCAACGAGCTCGCGCAGCGCATGCCTGAGGGCGTCTATCTGAAATCGATCAAGCAGAGCGGAAAGCGGGTGACGCTTCAGGGCTACGCCCAATCGAACGCGCGCGTGTCGCATTTGATGCGCAACGTGGAGGCTTCGCCCTTCCTTGAACTGCCGATCCTGATCGAAGCCAAGGCAAGCACGGTCGATTCCCGTCGTGTAAGCGAATTCACGCTAGGCATCGGCATCCGTCAGCCGCAGGCCGAAGAAACGGCCGCCGGGGCGGTTGTAGCCAAGGGAGCTGCCAGATGAGCGCAACCCGAACGACGGCAAACAAAGGCCGGGGCATCGACCTTCAGCGTCTGGCGCAGGATTTTCGCGGGCTGGATCCGAATGATCCCGGCCTCTGGCCGGCTGCGCCGCAGGTGGCTGTTTACCTGGCGGTGCTGGTGCTGACCGTGGCGGCTTTCTGGTGGTTCGACTGGCAGGACCAGGCGTTGACACTGGAGGCCCGTCGTGCGGAAGAGACCCAGCTCCGCGATAGCTGGGTGGCAAAGAAGCGTCAGGCAGTCAATCTTGAAGAATATCGTCGCCAGTTGGAGGAGATCGACCGCCAGTTCGGTGCGCTGCTGAAGCAGTTGCCTAACCGGGCCGAAATGGACTCCCTGCTGTCGGATATCAACCAGGCCGGCTTGGGGCGCGGCCTGCAGTTCGAGCTGTTCAAGCCAGGCGCGGACGTGGTGAAGGAGTTCTACGCCGAGATGCCGATCGAAGTGCGCCTCTCGGGTGGCTACCATGACCTCGGCGAGTTCGTGTCGGACGTGGCGAGCATGCCGCGTGTCGTGACCCTCAACGACGTCGGGCTAACGGCGGACAAGGACGGCGTCCTGAAGATGGATGCCAAGGCGACGACCTATCGTTACCTGGACGAAGAAGAACTCGCCCGGCAGCGCCAGGCGGCGCAGGCAGCGAAGAAGGGGAACAAGTAATGAAGGCCTTCCTCATTCTCGGCGCTTGCGCCTTGCTTGCCGGCTGCGCGGGGGGCAATCAGGATGATCTTCAGGCCTGGATGGCTGGCCAGGCGAAGAACCTGCGCGGACAGGTGAAGCCCACGCCTGAACTGAAGCCGTTTCCGGTGGTGGCTTATGCGGGTGCGCAGGGCGATGATCCTTTCCGGGCGGCACGCATGGAGCCGGACCGGACGGCTTCGTCCGGTGCGCTCCGTCCCGACATGGATCGCCGCCGGGAGCCCCTCGAATCCTATCCGCTGGAGTCGTTGCATATGGTCGGCGTGCTCATGCAGGGTGCCACCATCCACGCCTTGATCAGCGTGAACAATGCGCTCCACCAGGTGAAGGTCGGAAACTACATGGGACAGAATTTCGGCGTGGTGACGAGCATTACCGAGCACGAGGTTGTTTTGCGCGAACTCGTGGAAGATGCGTATGGCGACTGGGTGGAGCGCACCAGCACGCTGACACTGCAGGAGCGGCAGGAGGCCGGGAAATGAAACATCGAATCGGGACGCTGCTGTTTGCAGCCGCTTTTACCGGGATCGCACCGGCGCCTGTTGCCCTTGCGCAGGAAACCGGGCAGACGCAGGTGCTCGCCAACCAGATCGAAGGATTTGAGGTGGCCGAGCAAGGCGGCACGGTTTACGTGCGAATGACACTGCGTGAGCCACTCTCGGCGCCGCCGCCGAGCTTCTCTGTTGCCAATCCTGCACGAATCGCTTTCGATTTCTCCGGAACGGGGAATGCGCTCGGACGTAATACACAAAGTATCGAGCAGGGTGACCTGCGCAGCGCGAACATTGTTCAGGTCGGGGACCGGACCCGGGTGGTGCTGAACCTCGTGAAGATGAGCCCCTACGAGGCCAGGGTGCAGGGGCGCGATCTGATCATTGCGATTTCTCCTGCGGCTGCGCAGGCTGTGCGCAGCACGGTGGTCAGTGCCTCCCAGGCTAATTTCGGTGGGTCGAGCAGCGCGCTCGCAGGTGGCTTGGCCGTGCGCGACATCAACTTCCGGCGAGGCACGGAAGGGGAGGGGCGCGTCATCGTCGATCTGTCCACTTCCGACGCGGGCATCGACATTCGTCGTCAGGGTGCGAATCTGGTCGTGGATTTCCTGAAGACGTCGTTGCCTGAGCATCTCCGTCGTCGCTCGGACGTCACCGATTTCGCGACTCCAGTCAGTGCAATGACTGCCCAGCAGGTCGGCGACCGCGTGCGGCTGACCGTTTCGCCGAACGGCCTGTGGGAGCACAACGCCTATCAGAGCGAGAACCGGTTCGTGCTCGAAGTCAAGCGTGTGGTCGAGGATCCAACCAAGCTTGGGCGGGGGCGGAACGAATTCCAGGGCGAGAAGCTGTCACTGAATTTCCAGGATGTGGACGTTCGCTCCGTACTGCAGGTCATTGCCGATTTCACCGATTTCAACATCATCACGTCGGACTCCGTGCAGGGCAATGTCACTCTGCGCTTGAAGGATGTGCCCTGGGATCAGGCGCTGGACATCATCCTCAACGCCAAGCAGCTTGGTTATCGGAAGTCTGGAAATGTGATCTGGGTTGCTCCGGATGTGGAGCTGCGTGAGCGGGACAAGGCAGAACTCGAGGCCTCCGCACTCAGAGCCGATCTTGAGCCGCTTCAGACTGAGAACATCCAGATCAACTATCACAAATCCAAAGATGTTGCTGCCTTGCTTGAAAGCAATACTGACAGCACGAAGGGCTTCCTCTCCAAGAGGGGTAAGGTTTCCTTCGATGAACGAAGCAATATGGTCTTCGTCACCGACATCTCGTCACGGCTTGAAGCCGCTCGCCGGCTTGTCCAGGAGATTGACCGAGCACCACAACAGGTTCTTATCGAGGCGCGTGTGGTGGAAGCGAGCAAGACCTTCTCTAGGGATCTTGGGGTGCGACTCGGCTTCGGGAAGCAGCGGCCTTGGCGCACGAACGACGGCAAGGCGCAGATCGGATTCGGTAGCTCGACATTCGGGCAATTTACGCCCGAGGCTGCACAGAGTGGCACCGGATTCCAGCCGGAAGGCTATGGATCGTTCGCGCTCAGCATCTTCAACAGTGGCGTCACCCGCTTCCTGAATCTTGAGTTGCAGGCACTTGAGTCCGATGGGCGAGGAAGAGTCGTTTCCAGCCCGCGAGTCCTGACTGCCAACCAAGGCAACGCGACCATCAAGCAGGGGGCGAAGGTTCCCATTCGTGACTGCTCCGGAACGGGGGCAGATCGTGAATGCGACGTGAAATACGTCGACGCGCTTCTCAAGCTTGACGTTGTTCCTTCCATCACACCAGACGGTCGAGTCCAACTCACGGTCCGGATCAACAAGGACAGGCCTGATTTCAGCTTCACGGTGGATGGGGTTCCGCTGATCGAGACCAAGGAAGCCGTCACGACCATCACTGTGGAAAACGGTGGAACCGTGTTGCTGGGCGGCGTCTACGAGGAAGTGACGACGGAAGGCGTTGATCGAGTCCCCGTGCTGGGCGAGGTGCCCGTGATCGGCGCATTGTTCCGCACGAAATCGGCAGTCGCCGACAGAAAAGAGTTGTTGGTCTTCATTACGCCGAGACTTGTTTCGGATTCGCTAACATTGCGCTGAGCCAGCTGCGCTCCTGTTAGAATCGGTGGGGCGGGCATCCCGAAAGGGTGCCCGCCCCTTTTTCATCTGGATTTCCGGCGAGTCACGCGTGAGCTGTCTGATACTGATCGGCATGATGGGTGCCGGCAAGACCACGGTCGGCAAGGAGTTGGCGCGGCGGCGAAAGATACGCTTCGCCGACTGCGACCATGAGATTGTCGCGCGCACGGGCGTGAGCATTCCGACCATCTTCGAAATCGAGGGTGAGGCCGGTTTTCGCCGTCGCGAAACGCAGATGATCGATGAACTGACCCAGGCGTCCGACATCGTCATCGCAACCGGCGGCGGTGTCGTGATTGCAGCGGAGAACCGTGCGCTGATGCGCGAGCGCGGCGTGGTGATCTATCTCAATGTGGCGCCGCAGATCCTTTTCGAGCGCACCCGGCACGACCGCAACCGTCCCTTGCTTCAGGTCGAGAATCCGCGTCAGCGCATCGAGGAACTCCATCGCCAGCGCGACCCGCTGTACCGCGAGGTCGCGCACATCATCGTCGACGGCGGGCGTACCAACCCGGGCGCCATGGTGCGCGCCATCGAGGAGGCGCTGCGCAAACACGAGGCCAGACCATGCACTCCCTGAATGTCGCACTTGGCGACCGTGCTTACGCCATCCACATCGGGCGTGGCCTGCTGGAGCAGGCAGGGCGGATCCTGCCTTGCCTGAAAACGCAGCGTGTTGCCATCGTCACCAATGACGTGGTCGGGCCACTGTATCTCGAGCGTTTACGCCGTGCGCTCGAGGGTGCAGGGGTGGTGGTGTCGACGGTGGTGCTGCCCGACGGCGAGGCGCATAAGGATTGGCAGACGCTCAATCGGATCTTCGACATGTTGCTTGCCGAGCGCTGCGAACGTTCGACCACGTTGATCGCGCTCGGTGGCGGTGTGGTGGGCGACATGGGGGGCTTCGCTGCCGCATGTTACCAGCGCGGCATGCCCTTCATCCAGATCCCGACCACGCTGCTGGCCCAGGTGGACTCTTCGGTCGGAGGCAAAACCGCAATCAACCACCCGCTCGGCAAGAACATGATCGGCGCCTTCTACCAGCCCAGGCTGGTGCTCGCCGACATCGATACCCTGGATACGCTGCCGGATCGTGAGCTTTCCGCGGGGTTGGCGGAGGTGATCAAGTACGGGCTGATCCGCGATCCGGAGTTCCTTGCCTGGATCGAGACCCACCTCGATCGCCTGTTGGCGCGCGACACCGCGGCACTTGCGTTTGCCATCGAGCGCTCCTGCCGCAACAAGGCCGAGGTGGTGGCTGCCGATGAGACGGAGCAGGGCGAGCGCGCGCTGCTCAATCTCGGTCATACATTCGGGCATGCGATCGAAACCGGCATGGGCTACGGTCAATGGCTGCACGGCGAGGCGGTCGCGGCGGGGACGATGATGGCTGCAGAGCTGTCGCGCGCGCTCGGCTGGATCGGGAAGGAGGATGTGGCCCGGGTCGAGGCGCTGTTCGAGCGCGCTCGCCTGCCTGTCTGGGGGCCGAGGCTCGGCGTGCAGCGTTATCTCGAGTTCATGTCGCATGACAAGAAGGTCGAGGCGGGCCGCCTGCGCCTGGTCCTGCTGCGCGCGCTTGGACGCGCGGTGATTCACGGCGATGCAACGCAGGGTGAGATCGCCGCTGCGATCGAGGCGCGCTGCCGCTGAAAGCCGCTTCGGCAAGCCTGCAATGAGGACAATCTGATGCTGCAACTCGCAAGCTACGCCGTCACCGAAGCAAACTCCCAGGGGCGCACGCATGATGAGGCGGCCCCGGTCGCGCGCGGCCAGTTTCAGCGCGACCGCGACCGGATCGTGCATTCGACCGCCTTCCGGCGCCTGGAGTACAAGACCCAGGTGTTTGTGAATCATGAGGGCGACCTGTTCCGCACGCGCCTCACCCACAGCATCGAGGTTGCGCAGATTACGCGCGGAATCGCCCGCCAGCTCGGTCTGAACGAGGATCTGGCCGAGGCGATCGCACTCGCGCACGACCTTGGCCATACACCCTTCGGCCATGCCGGGCAGGAGGCGCTCAATGCGTGCATGAAGGATTACGGCGGTTTCGAGCACAACCTGCAATCCTTGCGCACCGTGGATGTGCTCGAGGACCGTTATGCCGGTTTCGATGGATTGAATCTGATGTTCGAAACGCGCGAGGGCATCCTGAAGCACTGCTCGCGCATTCACGCTGAGCGCCTGGGCGCCGTCGGGCAGCGTTTCCTCGAGGGCACCCAGCCTTCGCTCGAGGCCCAGCTTGCGAACCTCGCCGACGAGATTGCATACAACAATCACGACGTAGACGATGGCCTGCGTTCGGGCCTGATCACGCTCGAGCAACTCGAAGCGGTGCCGCTGTTCTCGACCCAGCGTCGCGAAGTGGAGGCGCGCTGGCCAGGACTGTCCGGGCGCAAGCTGATCCACGAAACGGTGCGGCGCATGATCCACCTGATGGTGATCGATCTTATCGACCAGACCCGCGCGAACATCGAGGCAGCCGGCGTCAGAACGCTCGAGGATGTCCGCAACGCCCCGCGCCTGGTGGCCTATTCCGCAGCGCTGCAGTCGCCGCTGCGGGAATTGAAGGGCTTCCTGCGCGACAAGCTGTACCGCCACTACCAGGTGCTGCGCATGACCAACAAGGCGCGCCGGATCGTCGGCGACCTGTTTGCCGCCTTCATGGAAGACCCGCAGATCCTGCCGCCGCAGTACCAGGCGATGGCGCGCGAGGACAAGCCGCGTGCCATCGCTGACTACATTGCCGGCATGACGGACCGCTACGCGATGAAGGAGCATCGACGGCTCTTTGCCGTGGGTGAGATTCATTGAGCGCGGGCGGCGCAATGGGCTTGCCTGAGGGCTGACCATACCGTGATACGGGATCTTCTTGCGTGCGTGGCGCCCTTGCCCTCTGCGCCCGATGCCCTCAGGGTGCGGGTGTGCGCATCGCCCAATCAGGATGAACGACCTCCCGGCCTGCCAGTCAGCCTGATCGTGGTGCATGCGATCAGCCTGCCGCCGGACTCCTTTGGCGGGCCCGGGGTGGAGCAGCTATTCACCAACACGCTCGATCCCGCGGAGCATCCCTACTACGCGGAGATCCATCACCTGCGCGTGTCCGCACATTATCTCGTGCGGCGGGACGGCGAGGTCCTCCAGTTCGTCGAGCCCGCGCAGCGCGCGTGGCACGCTGGCGTCTCAAGCTGGAATGGGCGTGCGCGCTGCAACGACTTCTCGATCGGTATCGAGCTCGAGGGGTGCGACAGTCTTCCGTTCGAACCCGTGCAGTACGCGCGCCTGGCCGACCTGATCCGCACTTTGCAAGGGCGCTTCCCGATCGAGGCGGTGGTCGGGCACTCCGACATCGCGCCCGGACGCAAGACCGATCCCGGGCCATGCTTCGACTGGATGCGCTTGAGTGCAGAGCTCGGGCGGGGGCGGATCGCCAGCGAGGCTTGAGCGCAGCGGTTGCCGAGGCGGCGATTCCGGCCTCCTTTCTGGTCGAAGAATGGAAAAACGGCTGTTAGGTGCGTCGGGTTACGGGTTCCAGAGACCGTTTCGGGGCGGCTCCGGTAGATCGAGTGCCCGGGTCTGGCGGCCACTCTGGCGGTCAACTTTTGACAAAATGGATGGCGACGAATAGAATCCGCCGGCTGTTGCGATGCAACATCTGTTTTGCTCGGTGCGGGGCTGTTCCCATTGGGGGGATGGCTGCAGTTTCATGGACGCTCGCACCGCGGGGTCCGTCGTCTGGTTGCGGCGGCGGGCTTGATACCCACTGGCGACCGAGTTCACTTGTCCGTCTTGCGGCCCACTCGCCGCAGGGCGCAGGCGTTGCCCCAAGCGGCGGCGCCGGCGAGGCCTGTACCCGGGCGTAGCCGCGGCAAGGACTCCGGCCACAGCACGGAGGACACCATGAAACACGCAACTCGATTCAAGGCGCTCGCGCGTCAGGCGGGCGGTGTTGTGCGCAGTATTGCGCAGGGTGCGGTGCTCACCGCGGGCATCATGGGCGCGTCCCATCTTGGCGGCAACATGGCCAACGTCTCGGGCATCGGGTTCGATGATCTCGTGGGGCAGACCGAAGCCGGTCCTACCTCTGCCGAACTGGCGATGGTGGCGAGCGATTTCGAGCGCTTCGCGCTTCGCATCGGCCGCCCGGAATCGGACACGATGAGTCTGCGCGCGAGCTTTGCAGAGAAGTCCGCGGGTGCCGGTCTGAAATCCGCGCTCGATGAGCTCGCAGGCGTGGCCGAAGACCCCTTCGCGGAAGACGAGGGCGCGCTATCTGCAGAAATGGCACGCGTGCGGGACTGGATTGCCGATACCTATCGCGTTTCCGAAACTGCGCTCGAGCCGGCGCTGGCTGCGGCCGAGACCTCGGCACAGGAGCTTGGCTTCGACCCCCTGTTGATCGTTGCCATCATGGGCGTCGAGTCTAGCTTCAATTCCCGCGCCGTCAGCCACATGGGGGCGCAGGGGCTGATGCAGGTGATTCCGCGCTATCACAAGGACAAGATCGGTCCGGACGCAGGGCGTAATGCGCTCTTCGATCCCCAGACCAACGTCCGGGTCGGCACGCTCGTTCTGCACGAGGGTCTGCAACGCTACGGGACCATGCAGCGCGCACTGCAGTATTACAACGGCTCGCTCAAGGATCCGAACGCGCGTTACACGCGCAAGGTTCTGGCGCTCAAGAAGCGCTTGATGCTGGTGGCGGGGCGCGAAGCAGCGCCCATGCTGGTCGGCCAGGCCGGCTGAGCACGGTGCCTGCTTGACCTGGCGGCACACGCGGGCGGAAGCCTCGTGTGCCGCGCTGCGTTGACGAGGCCCGAGTTCAGACGCCGCAGATTCAGGCGGTACGCAGCAGGCGCTGCATACGTTCGACCGCGTCGAGCAGACGCTCGCGTCGAGTGGTGTAGGCGATGCGAAGGTGATGACGCGCCAGATGGTGGCCGAAATCCAGCCCCGGTGTTGCAGCGACGCCAGCCTCTTCGATGAGGCGACGGGCAAAGGCTTCGGCGTCGTCCGCAATGCGCGAGAGATCGGCGTAGATGTAGAACGCACCCTGTGGCTCGGCGGTGATGCCAAAGCCGAGTTCGCGTAGCGCAGGCAGCAGTGCATCGCGCCGCTCGGCGAAGGTGTTACGGCGCTCCTCCAGGATGTCCAGCGTGGCGGGTGCAAACGCGGCAAGTGCCGCGTACTGTGCGGGTGTGGAAGGCGAAATGAAAAAGTGCTGCGCCAGCTTCTCGATTTCACGCGCATAGCCCTTCGGCACCACCAGCCAGCCCAGGCGCCAGCCCGTCATGCCGAAGTACTTCGAGAAGCTGTTCACGACGAAGACGTCGTCCGCCCGATTAAGCACGGGGTCGGCGAGGGCCGCGCAGGCCGCGACACCGTAGCTCAGCCCCTGGTAGATTTCGTCCACCAAGAGTACGCCGCCGTGCGCCCGCGTGCGCTGGTGCAGGGCTGCGACTTCGCTTGATTCGAGCAGGGTGCCGGTCGGATTGGAAGGCGTGGCGATCATGAGGCCGCGTGTGCGCGCCTGCCAGGCGTCATCGACCTGCATCGGCGTGGGCTGGTAACGCGTGGCGGCGTCGACAGGCAGTGCCCGGGCTACGCCTTCGAAGGCGCGCACCAGGTGGCGGTTGGATGGATAGCCGGGGTCGGGCAGCAGCCACTCGTCCCCCGGGTCGGTCGTTGCGGCGAGTGCCAGCATCAGCGCACCCGAGGCGCCGGCGGTGATGACGATGCGCTCCGGCGGCACATCGGCGCCGAAGCGCGTGTGATAAAAGCTCGCGATGGCTTCGCGTAATGCGGGTAGACCGAGACCGGGCGTGTAATGCACGTCGCCGCCGGCCAGGAATGTCTGTGCCGCCTCGATGATGGGCTGCGGGGTCGGGAAGTCCGGTTCCCCAACCTCCATGTGGATGATGTCCCGACCCTGCGCCTCAAGTTCCCGTGCTCGGCGCAGCAGCTCCATGACGTGGAAGGGCTGGATGTCCTGGAGGCGGTGGGAGCAGTACATGGGGAGGGTCCTCGGAAGGGTTAGGGAGGCTGAAAAGGAAAAAGCGCCGGAGGCGCTTTTTCCTGGTCCGGGAAGGTCGCGGCGGGGGCCGCGGCGGTCCTCAGTCGGCGTTGAGCGCCAGTTCGAACAGCTCGCGCTTGAGTACCAGTTGGCGCGGCAGGCGGTCCTGCAGCTTGTCGAACCACTCCTTGTGGGAGTTCAGCTCGGCGCGCCAGGCTTCGGCGTCCACCTGGGTCAAGGCCTCGAATTCTTCGCGGCTGACGTCGGCGCCGCTCCAGTCCAGATCCTCGAAGCGCGGCATCCAGCCGAGCGCGGTCTCCTTGGCGGCGATCTTGCCCTTGCAGCGGTCGACGATCCACTTGAGCACGCGCATGTTGTCGCCGAAGCCCGGCCACATGAACTCGCCCTTCTCATTCATGCGGAACCAGTTCACGCAGAAGATCTTGGGGGTGTCCTCGACCACGTGGCCCATCCGCAGCCAGTGGTTGAAGTAGTCGCCCATGTGGTAGCCGCAGAAGGGCAGCATCGCGAACGGGTCGCGGCGCACCACGCCCTGTGCGCCGAAGGCGGCGGCGGTGGTTTCGGAGCCGAGCGTCGAAGCCATGTAGACGCCGAAATTCCAGTTGAACGCCTGGTACACCAGCGGAACCGTGGTGGCGCGGCGGCCGCCGAAGATGAAGGCCGAGATCGGCACGCCGGCAGGGTCTTCCCAGGCGGGGTCGACCGAAGGGCACTGGCTGGCCGGTGCGGTGAAGCGCGCGTTCGGGTGCGCGGCCTTGCGGCCGGTTTCCTTGGCGATCTCGGGCGTCCAGTCCTTGCCCTGCCAGTCGACCAGGTGAGCCGGTGCCTCCTTGGTCATGCCCTCCCACCAAACGTCGCCATCGTCGGTCAGTGCGACGTTGGTGAAGATGATGTTTTCCTTCAGCGTGGCCATCGCGTTGAAGTTGGTCTTCTCGGAGGTGCCGGGGGCGACGCCGAAGTAGCCGAACTCGGGGTTGATGGCGCGGAACTTGCCGTCAGGGCCGGGCTTGATCCAGGCGATGTCGTCACCGACGGTGGTGATCTTCCAGCCGTCGAAGGACTTCGGCGGGATCAGCATGGCGAAATTGGTCTTGCCGCAGGCCGACGGGAAGGCGGCGGCGACGTAGGACTTCTCGCCCTCGGGGGACTCGACGCCGAGGATCAGCATGTGCTCGGCCAGCCAGCCTTCGTCACGCGCCATGGTGGAGGCGATGCGCAGCGCGAAGCACTTCTTGCCGAGCAGGGCGTTGCCGCCGTAGCCCGAGCCGTAGGACCAGATCTCGCGGGTTTCGGGGTAGTGCACGATGTACTTGGTCGTGGGGTTGCACGGCCAGCGGCTGTCCTTCTCGCCCTGGGCGAGCGGGGCGCCGACGGTGTGCACGCAGGGCACGAACTCGCCTTCGGTGCCGAGCACCTCGATCGCGCCCTTGCCCATGCGGGTCATGATGCGCATGTTGGTGACGACGTAGGGGCTGTCGGAGATCTCGACGCCGATGTGGGCGATCGGGCTGCCGAGCGGACCCATGGAGAACGGGATCACGTACATGGTGCGGCCATGCATCGAGCCCTTGAACAGGCCGTTCAGCGTGTCGCGCATCACCGCCGGGTCTTCCCAGTTGTTGGTCGGGCCGGCATCTTCCTTCTTTTGCGAGCAGATGAAGGTGCGGTCTTCGACACGGGCGACGTCCGAAGGGTCGGACCAGGCGAGGAACGAGTTCTTGCGTTTCTCCGGATTCAGCTTGATCAGCATGCCGGATTCGACCATCTCGGCGCACAGGCGGTCGTATTCTTCCTGCGAGCCGTCGCACCAGACCACGCGGTCGGGTTCGGTGAGCGCGGCGATTTCGCCGACCCACTGCTTCAGGCCTTCGTGGCGGACGTATTCAGGGGCAGCGGCGATTGCCGCCTGGGCGTGGTTCTGAGACATGTAAACAGCTCTCCCGTGCTGTGATGCGAAACCATTCCCGTCGGTCGGCCATCTGAAACGCAGGCTGCTGCCTGGCCGGCGGGCTGCTCGGGCTCCCCGCCAGGGGCGCCCCGACCTCCGCTTGCGACGTCCCGCGACAAATCGCAATCGGTGAAAGCCCGTAATTATGCCACGGCACAGGGGGGCTTTTGAACGTGGTCGAGAGGATTGTTGCAGTCGAGTGAAGCGGCCGCCGCTCGGCAGGCGGGCGGCGGCCCTTGGCGTTGACAGAGCGGGGGATGATTTTCCACGATGTAGTTATTAATTTCGTAATGCGGTATAAACGGTTTCGCGCTATGCTTCGTAGGCTCGCGCGAGGCCGAGGTGAAGCGTGCCGAAAAGGCTGAAGCCCCGCTTGCCTGCATTCCGATCGACGTGTTGAAGAGACAGGACAAAGACAATGGATGAGCTGATCCGCAACGCCGCCCTCGACTATCACCGCTATCCGCGTCCGGGCAAGATCTCGGTGACGCCTACCAAGGTGCTGTCCAACCAGCGCGACCTGTCGCTGGCCTATTCGCCCGGCGTCGCTGCGGCCTGCGACGCGATCGTCGAAGACCCGGCGCAGGCGGCCGAACTCACCGCGCGCTCCAACCTGATCGGTGTGGTCACCAATGGTACCGCCGTGCTTGGCCTGGGCAACATTGGCCCGCTCGCCGCCAAGCCGGTGATGGAAGGCAAGGGTGTGCTGTTCAAGAAGTTCGCCGGCATCGACGTCTTCGACCTCGAGATCGACGAGCCCGACGCCGACAAGCTGATCGACATGATCGCCGCGCTTGAACCCACCTTCGGCGGCATCAACCTCGAGGACATCAAGGCGCCCGAGTGTTTCTACATCGAGGCCAAGCTGCGCGAGCGCATGAAGATCCCGGTCTTCCACGACGATCAGCACGGTACGGCGATCGTGGTGGGCGCCGCGGTGCTGAACGGCCTGCACCTGCAGGGCAAGGACCTCAAGAAGGTCAAGCTCGTGACCTCCGGCGCTGGCGCCGCGGCGCTCGCCTGCCTGGGCTTGCTGGTCAAGCTCGGCGTGCCGGTGGAGAACATCTGGGTCACCGACATCGAGGGCGTGGTCTATGAGGGGCGCACCGTGCTGATGGACCCGATCAAGGCGCGCTACGCCAAGCACACGGATGCGAGGAAGCTCGCCGAGGTCATCGAAGGCGCGGACGTGTTCCTCGGGCTGTCGGCGGGTGGTGTGCTCAAGGGCGATATGGTGGCGAAGATGGCGGCCAACCCGCTCATCCTTGCGCTCGCCAACCCGACTCCGGAGATCCTCCCCGACGAGGTCAAGGCGGTGCGCAGCGACGCGATCATCGCCACGGGGCGTTCGGACTACCCGAACCAGGTCAACAACGTGCTGTGCTTCCCCTTCATCTTCCGCGGTGCGCTCGATGTCGGCGCGACCACCATCACCGACGAGATGCAACTCGCCGCGGTGAAGGCGATCGCCGAGCTGGCGCGCGTGGAGCAGAGCGACATCGTTGCCGCCGCATATGGCGAGAAGGTCGGCGGTTTCGGCCCCGAGTACATCATCCCGCGCCCCTTCGATCCGCGCCTGATCGTAAAGATCGCGCCCGCGGTCGCCGAGGCAGGTATGAGCTCGGGCGTGGCCACCCGACCGATCAGCGACTGGAACGCCTATCGCAGCCAGCTCAACAATTTCGTGTGGCACTCCGGCCTGATCATGAAGCCGGTGTTCGCCGCCGCGCACAAGAATCCGAAGCGCATCATCTTCTCCGAGGGCGAGTCCGAGAAGGTGCTGCGCGCCGTGCAGCAGGTGGTGGACGAGGGCCTCGCGCGCCCGATCCTCATCGGTCGCCCGGACGTGGTGAAGCACAACATCGAGCGCTTTGGCCTGCGCATGGCCGTGGAGCGCGACTATGAACTGGTTAATCCGGATTCCGATCCGCGCTTCAACGAACTGTGGCAGCACTACCACGCGTTGATGGAGCGCCGTGGCGTGTCGGTCGAATACGCCAAGAAGGAGGTTCGCCGCCGCACCACGCTGATCGGTACGCTGCTGCTCAAGTTCGGCTACGGCGATGGCCTCATCTGCGGCACCTATGGCATGCATCGCCTGCACCGCGAGTTCGTCGAGACCGTGCTCGGTCGTCGCGAAGGGGTGGATAACCTGTACACGGTGAACCTGCTCAGCCTGCCCGGCCGCACCTTGTTCCTCGCTGACACCTACGTCAATTACGACCCCACGCCGGAGCAGGTGGTCGAGATGACGCTGCTTGCCGCGGAAGAGATGCAGCGCTTCGGTGTCGAGCCGCGGGTGGCGCTGCTGTCGCACTCGTCCTTCGGTTCGGCCGATTCGCCTACTGCCGAGAAGATGCGTGCGGCGATGCGCATGCTGCACGAGCGGCATCCGGAGCTGCAGGTCGAGGGTGAGATGCACGGAGACTCCGCGCTGGACGCGAAGCACCGCCTGCAGATCTTCCCCAACGCAAAGATGCGTGAGGACGCAAACCTGCTGATCTTCCCGACCCTGGATGCAGCCAACATCGCCTTCAACCTGCTGAAGAACGCTGCCGGCAGTGGCATGACCGTGGGCCCGATCCTGCTCGGTGCTGCCAAGCCGGTGCACATCCTCACCCCCTCGGCGACTGTGCGCCGCATCATCAACATGACGGCCCTGACCGTGGTCGAGGCCGGCCAGGCAGGCTGAGGGCCGCAGATCGTTTCATGCCGGAGGGTGCGCCTTGGCGCTTGCCTCCGGCAGGCCGCCTGCGCGATGCTTCCCTCCGTGGAGCGCAATGGGAGCGGCGATGGCGGAGGGGACGGGGCGTGCGGCACTGGTGCTGACGGGAGGCGGGGCGCGCGCGGCCTATCAGGTCGGCGTGCTGCATGCCATTCGTGAGTTGCGTGGCAAGCGTTCTGGCAACCCCTTCCCGATCCTGTGCGGCACTTCTGCAGGCGCGATCAATGCGGTGGCGCTCGCCACCCACGCCGGCGACTTCAACCGTGCGGTGCGGCACATCACCCGGATCTGGCGTGGGCTGCATGTGGCCGACGTTTACCGTGTCGACCCACCGGCTCTGCTCGGCAGCGGCTTGCGTTGGGGGTCAGCGCTGTTCGGGGGCTGGCTGTTGCGGCAGACCCCGCGCTCGCTGCTCGACAATGCACCGCTGCGCGCCCTGCTGCAGCACGCGCTCGACTTCGGGGCAATCGATCGTGCGATTGCGTCAGGTGATCTGTATGCGGTGAGCGTCACGGCGTCTGGCTACTCCAGTGGCGAGAGCCTCGCCTTTTATCAGGGTGCCTGCGACATCCAGCCCTGGCGTCGGGCGAAGCGCCTGGGCGTGCGAGGCAGCCTCGAGGTGGATCACCTGCTCGCGAGCGCGGCCCTTCCGTTCGTCTTTCCCGCAGTGAAGATCCATCGTGAGTATTTCGGTGACGGCTCCATGCGTCAGCTCGCGCCGGTCAGCCCCGCGGTTCATCTCGGCGCTGACCGCATCCTGGTGATCGGCGCTGGCCGCACTGCGGAGGAAGGTCGGGTGCGTAGCGATCAGTATCCGTCGCCGGCGCAGATTGCCGGTCACGCCTTGTCGAGCATATTTCTCGACACGCTGGAGGTGGATCTGGAGCGGCTGGCGCGGATCAACGACACGGTGAGCCGCCTGGACCCTGCGCAGCGCGAGGTGGCCGGGATCGGGCTGCGACCGATCGAAGCCCTCGTCATCCAGCCCTCGCAGCGGCTCGACACCATCGCAGCGCGTCATGCGCGCAGCCTTCCGCCCCTGCTGCGCGTGGTGCTGCGCGGCCTGGGCACGCTGCGCCGCGAAGGCTCCACGCTGCTGTCCTACCTCCTTTTCGAGCCGGGATTCACACGTGCGTTGATCGAACTCGGCTACCATGACGCGCTTGCGCAGTCGGGCGCGATACGCCGCTTTCTGCGCATCGAGTGAGGCAATGGTGCGTGCAAGGGCGGGCAGGGCCGCGGCGAAAGTCACATTTCAAGAGGAAATCCCGGCCTGTATCTAGAAATGACTTGAAATCATTTCTGTATCTGCTTATTTTTGAAACAAAACGCAGGTTCAAGCAATCTCCCTCTCAAGCACGCTTCCAAACCATGAAAGCAAAAGCCCTCGTTGCCGTGCTTGCCGCACTGTTCGCACTGCAGTCCGGCGTGGCCATTGCCGCCTCCTCGGCATCGCGCACATCTGCAAAGCCGGCGGCAGCAAGCGCCAAGCCGGCGGCCAGAAAGGCCGCGGCCAAGAAGCCTGCGGTGACGAAGAAGGCGTCGGGGAAGAAGGCAGGCAGCAAGAAGGTGGTGGCGAAGAAGTCCCCTGCCAAGAAGGCTGCTGCTGCGGCACTCCCCGCGGCGGCGGGCGCGGTCGAGCCCGACACGCCGCTCGTGCTCGATGCCAGCGGCCGTCCGGTACTCGGCTCCAGCGCCTTTTATGTGGTGAACCAGAACACCGGCGAGGTGCTTCTCGAACAGAACGCGATGGCCGTGCTGCCGATCGCCTCCATCACCAAGCTCATGACCGCGATGGTCGTGCTCGACGCAGGCCAGTCCCTCTCCGAGGCGCTCGCCATCACCGAGGGCGACATCGACCGGCTGAAGGGCACGGGGTCGCGCCTTGGCATCGGGACGCGACTGACACGCGAGGACATGCTGCATCTGGCGCTGATGTCTTCCGAGAATCGCGCAGCCTCCGCGCTCGCACGCAATTATCCCGGCGGGGAGAAGGCCTTCGTGCAGGCCATGAACGTCAAGGCCCGTCTGCTCGGTCTGTGGGACACTCGCTTCCACGACAGCACCGGGCTGGATCCGGCCAACGTTTCCAGTCCGCGCGACCTCGCCAGGCTCGTCGCTGCTTCGGCTTCGTATCCACTCATCCGTGCGTTCTCGACCTCGCACGAGCGCCATGTCGCAGTGGGCGGGCGCATGCTGCGGTTCGGCAACACCAACAGTCTGGTGAAGAGCCCTGAATGGGCGATCAGCGTGTCGAAGACGGGCTACATCTCCGAGGCGGGGCGTTGCCTCGTCATGCAGACCTGGCTGCACCAGCAACCTGTGGTGATGGTGCTGATGGACTCGACCGGACGCTACACGCGCACCGCCGACGCAAAGCGTGTGCGCCGGTGGCTCGAGGAGCATTCCGTGCAGCGCCTCGCCGCTGCACCGCAAAAAGTGGGGCTGTAAGCGGCAGGCGCGGCCCGCTCAAGCTGCGCGCGGCGCGACGTAGCCGAGCGCGTGCGAGATCTCGTTCGCCGTTTCACGTACCAGTGGCGCCCAGTCGGGGTTGAAGCGCTCGGATGGCGTCGATAGTGACAGGCCCGCGATCAGCTCTCCTGCGTCATCGCGAATCCCCGCTGCGATGCAGCGCACCCCGGCTTCCACCTCGTCCAGGTCGAATGCGACGTCGTGCCTGCGCACACGCTCGAGTTCCTTTTCCAGCGCGGGGAGGGCGGTGATCGACGTCGGGGTCGACGCGGGCAGACCCGTGCGGCGCGCATAGTCGCGAATGCGCTCAGGCCCGTCCTCGGCGAGGAAGAGCTTGCCGGTGGCTGTGGTGTGCAGCGGCGCGCGGGCACCGACGATGTGTACCACGCGCACCGATGCCCGGCCGCTCGAGCTGCGTTCTACATAGACGATCTCGTCTCCCGCGCGCACCCCGAGGTTAACGCTCTCGCCGGTGGCCGCATGCAGCTTGACCATGTAGGGCATGGCCGTTTCACGCAAGGAGATGCGCGACTTGACCAGGCTCCCCAGTTCCAGCAGGCGGATACCGAGACGGTAGGCGCCCGCGTCCGAGCGCTCGACGAAGCCGCTGTGCGTCATCGCGCCCAGAATCCGGTGGGCGGTGGAGGGGTGGAGTCCGGTTTCTGCGGCAAGTTGCTTCAGCGGAATGGGATCGGCATGCTCGGCAAGTACGTCGAGCAGTTTCATCATGCGCTCGATGACCTGGATCGAGGCCTTGCCTTCGGTGCCTGGGGCGGGGTCGGTCTTGGCGATGGGCGTTCTGGAGGCGGACACGGTGGGAGAGGTTCGGAAGGCGGGAAGGGGCGGATCTGGCCCGGTGAGGGGGGACGTCAGGCATGGTAAACGCGTGTTTGAATTTCGCCTAGTGAAACAGGCTTCCGTGCGGAGCCATCAGTGCTTGCGTATATACTTTGGGCGCAACAAAGATGCCGGAGCCACGGCGTGCGGCCATTTTGCCGCCGCGCTCGAATGCGCTGCAGGCCAGCGCGCACGGCGTGAATTCGTACCTCGTCCCCTAGTCGAGATGCCCCGATGAGCCTCGTCCTGATCGTGTTGTTACCCTTCATCGGTGCGCTGTTTCCCGCGCTGATGATTCGTGCCGGGCGCAACGCGTGCGCCACGAGCGCCTTCTTTTTCAGCCTGCTCGCCTTCGCATTGCTGCTCTCGCATGCGCCGGCGGTGTTCCGCGGCGAAACGCTTACCGCGAGTTGGGACTGGCTGCCCGCGCTCGGCCTGCAGGCGAGCTTCTTCCTCGACGGGCTGGGCCTGTTCTTTGCCGGGCTGATCCTGGGCATCGGCCTGCTCATCATCGTCTACGCGCGCTATTACCTCGCCAAGGAAGACCCGATGGGGGTGTTCTACACCTATCTGCTGCTCTTCCAGGGCGCGATGGTGGGCGTGGTGCTGTCGGACAACATCCTGCTGCTGCTGGTGTTCTGGGAGCTCACCAGCCTGTCGTCCTTCCTGCTGATCGGCTACTGGAAGCACCTGCCCGAAGGCCGCCAGGGCGCGCGCATGGCGCTCACCGTCACCGGCGCCGGCGGGCTGGCGATGATCGCCGGCATGCTGATCCTGGGCGACATCGCCGGCTCGTACAACCTCACCGAGATCCTGCAGAAGCGGGAGGCGATCCAGGCCTCGCCGCTGTACCTGCCCGCGCTGGTGCTGATCCTCGCCGGCTGCTTCACCAAGAGCGCGCAGTTCCCTTTCCATTTCTGGCTGCCGCACGCGATGGCGGCGCCCACGCCGGTGTCGGCCTACCTGCACTCGGCGACCATGGTGAAGGCGGGGCTCTTTCTGATGGCGCGCATGTGGCCGGTGCTCGCCGGCACGCCCGAATGGTTCTACATCGTCGCCACCACCGGCCTGGTGACCATGCTGGTGGCGGCCGGGATCGCGCTATTCAAGGACGACCTCAAGGGTCTGCTCGCCTACTCCACCGTGAGCCACCTCGGCCTGGTGACCATGCTGCTCGGCTTCGGTACGCCGATGGCGGCAGTGGCGGCGGTATTCCACATCCTGAATCACGCCAGCTTCAAGGCGGCGCTGTTCATGAACGCCGGCATCGTCGACCACGAGGCCGGTACGCGCGACATCAAGCGCCTCGGCGGGCTGCTGCAGCTGATGCCGATCACCGCCACGCTGGCGATGGTGGCGGGGGCGTCGATGGCCGGCCTGCCGCCCTTCAACGGCTTCATCTCCAAGGAAATGATGCTGCACGAGGCGGTGCACACCTCCTGGCTCGGCAGCGACTGGGCGATCCCCGCGCTGGCGGCGCTGGCGGCCTGCTTCTCGGTTGCGTACTCGTTCCGCTACATCGTGCATGTGTTCTTCGGCGCGAAGCGCGACGACTATCCGCATACGCCGCACGATCCGCCCGCGGGCATGTGGCTGCCTCCGGCGGTCCTGGTGGCGCTGGTGGTGGCGATCGGGCTGTTCCCGCACACCCTGGCCGGGCCGCTGGTGGCCGTGGTGTCGGGGGCGGTGATCGGTGCGCCCGCGCCCGAGCATCATCTGGCCCTGTGGCATGGCTTCAACCCGGCGCTGGCGCTGTCGGCGATCGCGGTGGTGGTCGGCCTGGCCGCGCTCGCCGCCTATCGCCGCGTGCGCGCGGTGTGGCAGGCCGGCCCGCATCCCGAGGCGAAGGCGATGTTCGACGCTCTCATCGACGCGGCGGTGCACCTGGCGGCGTGGATCACGCACCGCTTGCACAACGGTTCGCTGCAGCGCTACCTGGCCTTCGCGGTGAGCGCCTTCGTGTTCGCGGGCTTCGTCGCCTTCTTCGCCGCGCCGCATGCGGCGGGGACGCGCGCGCTGCTGCCAGCCAATCCGGTGGCGGTCGTGGCCTGGTTGCTGCTCGTGGCGGGTTGTCTGCTCACCGTCGCGCTGTTCCGCCGCCGCGTGTTGTCAGTGCTGATCGTGGGCACGGTAGGCTTGATCGTGTGCGTCGCGTTCATATACCTGTCCGCGCCCGATCTGGCGCTCACGCAGATCTCGGTCGAGGTCACCACGGTGATCCTGATCCTGCTCGCGCTGTACTTCCTGCCCAAGTACGGGCCGCCGAGCTCGGCGGTGCAGGCCGATCCGGTGCGCCACACCCGGGATGCAGTGCTGGCTGGCCTGGCCGGCCTGGGTATGGCGGGGGCGAGTTGGGCGATGATGACGCGCGATGTCGAGTCGCTGTCCGGGTACTACCTCGATAACGCGGTGTCGGGTGGCGGCGGTACCAACGTGGTGAACGTGATCCTGGTGGACTTCCGCGGCTTCGACACCTTTGGCGAGATCACGGTGCTCGGCATTGCGGCGCTGGCCATCTACGCGCTGCTCGACGGCTCGCTGTTCGGCCGCGTCGGGCGTCGCCTGAGCGCCTGGTCGCCGGACCTGCCGCAGTCGGCCGACCGCCATCCGATGATCATGGTGGTGGCCACGCGCGTGATGTTGCCGCTGGCGATGCTGGTGGGCGCGTACATTTTCCTGCGTGGCCACAACCAGCCCGGCGGCGGTTTCATCGCAGCGCTGGTGGTGTCGATCGCGCTCATCATGCAGTACATGGCGAGCGGTTTCGGTTGGGCCGCGCAGCGGGTGCGCATCAATTACCACGCCATGATCGGTACCGGCGTGCTGGTCGCGGCGGCGACCGGTATCGCGGCGATGGTCATGGAGCAACCCTTCCTGACCTCCGCCTTCGCGCATGTGCATCTGCCGCTGGTGGGCGAGTTCGAGGTGGCGAGCGCGATGGCCTTCGATACCGGCGTGTTTCTCACCGTGGTGGGTGCGGTGATGCTGGCGCTCGCGAATCTGTCGCGCATGGGCCGGTGGACGGCGCCCCGGGGCGTCAACGAGGCGGCCATGGATGTCGATCCGAGCGTCACCGCCGCAGGAGGCCGTAGCTGATGGAATTTCTCGTTGCCAGTGCGATTGGCGTGATGACGGCCACCGGGCTCTACTTGGTGCTGCGCACGCGCACCTTCCCGGTGGTGATGGGCCTGTCGCTGCTCACCTATGCCACCAACCTGTTTCTCTTCGCCACCGGCCGGCTCGACATCAACCGTCCGCCGGTGATCGGCGCAAGCCTCAATGGCTACATCGATCCGCTGCCGCAGGCGCTCGTGCTCACTGCGATCGTGATCTCCTTCGGCATGACCGCGGTGGTCGTGGTCATGGCGCTGCGTGCTTATCTCGAAACCGGCAACGACCACGTCGACCTGCCCGGCGACGCCTCGCCCGAGGCACAGGAGGACGACTGGAAGCTGCGTGCCAGCCGGCCGTCCGCGCCCACGCCTGCGCCACAGACTGGTGCGAACGGCAAGCGTGGGGGCGCAGCATGAATCACACGCTGATCCTCCCCATCCTGATACCGGCGGTGGTCGGCGCGCTGCTGGTCATCGCGGCGCGCCATGACCGCGTGCTGGCGAGAGTGTTCTCGCTCGCGTCGATGGTGCTGATGCTGGGCGTTGCGGTCACGCTGCTGGTGATGGCCAGCGACGGCCAGGTGCGCTCGTACGCGCTCGGCGCCTGGCCCGCGCCCTTCGGCATCGTCATCGTGCTCGATCGCCTTTCGGCGCTGATGCTGGTGCTCACCGGACTGCTCGGGCTCGGAGTGCTGTTGTATGCGATCACTGGCTGGGACATGCGTGGCAAGCATTTCCATCCGCTGTATCAGTTTCAACTGATGGGTATCAACGGCGCCTTCCTCACCGGCGACTTCTTCAACCTGTTCGTGTTCTTCGAGATCCTGCTGATCGCCTCGTATGGCCTGATGGTGCACGGCGGTGGCGGACTGCGGGTGAAGGCGGGCGTGCAGTACGTGGTGACCAACCTGGTCGGCTCCTCGGTGTTCCTGATCGCGGCGGGCCTGATGTACAGCGTTACGGGCACGCTCAATATGGCGGATCTGGCGGTGAAGGTGCCGCAGGTGCCGGCCGCCGACCAGGCGTTGCTGCAGACCGGCGCGGTGCTGCTGCTGCTGGTGTTCGCGGTTAAGGCGGCGCTGGTGCCGCTGCATTTCTGGTTGCCGGGCACGTACGCCAATGCGCCGGGGCCGGTGGCCGCGCTGTTCGCGATTCTCACCAAGGTCGGGGCCTACTCGATCATCCGGCTCTATGTGTTGGCCTTTGGCGCCGATGCGGGCGATGCGGCCTGGCTGGCTGCGCCGTGGTTGCTCCCGGCCGGGCTGGTGACGCTGGTGCTGGGCATGACCGGCGTGCTCGCGGCGCGCAGCCTCGGCCAGATTGCGAGCTTCGCGGTTGTTGGTTCGATGGGCATGCTGCTCGCCACGGTGGGGGTGTTCACCGAACAGGCCACCAGCGCCGCGCTGTACTACCTGATCCACTCCACGTTCGCGGCGGCTGCTCTGTTCCTGATCGCCGACCTCGTCGCCGAACGCCGCGGCGTGCAGCGCGACCGCCTGGCCGTGGGGCCGCGCTTTACACAGATCGGGCTGATCTCGGCGTTGTTCTTCGTCGCCGCCATCGGTATCACCGGCATGCCACCGCTGTCGGGTTTCATCGGCAAGCTGCTGGTGCTCGACGGCGTGCGCAGCTCCACCCATGCTGGCTGGTTCTGGGCGCTGATCCTGTCGACCTCGCTGATCGCCATCGTCGGCTTCTCGCGCGGCGGCAGCATGCTGTTCTGGAAGACGCGTCCGATGCCGGCGGCGCAGTCGGGCACGCGCGGTGCGCCGGCGGCGCTACCCTTCGTTGCGGTGGGTGGGTTGCTCGCCTGCCTGCTGCTGCTCACCGTGTTCGCGGGCGCGATCCACGGCTGGCTGGATCTGGTCGCCGCGCAGCTGTATGCGCCGGCGGGATACATCGAAGCGGTGCTGGGCGCCGCGCAAGGGGGGCGCTGATGGGCGTGCATCAGGAACCGAAGCCGCAGCGCAGCCTGCGCGAGCGCTGGTTGCCGCACCCGGTGCTCACCGTGGTGCTGGTGCTGCTGTGGATGCTGTTGCTCAACAACTTCAGCATTGGCGGGCTGGTGATGGGCGTGTTGCTCGCCCTGATCATCACCCGCGTGACGAGCAATTTCTGGCCCGAGCGCCCGCCCGTGAAGTCCTGGCGGAAGGCCTTCTCCTATCTCGGCCTGGTGGCTTGGGACGTGGTGGTGGCCAACCTCGAAGTGTCGCGCCTGATCCTCTTCCGTCCTACCTCGCAATTGCGCACGCGCTGGGTCACGGTGCCGCTCGAGCTGTGCTCGCCGGAGGCCATCACCGTGCTCGCGGGCACCATCACGATGACGCCCGGCACCGTGTCGTGCGATCTTTCGGCCGATGGCCGCAGCCTGCTCGTGCATTGCCTGGATGCGCAGGATGCCGAGGAAACGGTGCGCCAGATGAAGGGCCGCTACGAGACCCGTCTGAAGGAGATTTTCCCGTGATCGAATACGCGCTTGCCTTCGGTTTCCTCGCGCTGTCGCTGGCGGTGCTGCTCAACCTTTGGCGTCTGTTCAAGGGGCCCTCGCTGATGGACCGCGTGCTTGCGGTCGACACCATGGTGATCAACGCCATCGCGCTGATCATCCTGTTCGGCATCCAGCAGCGCACCACCATCTTCTTCGAGGCCGCGCTGCTGTTCGCGATGTTCGGCTTCATTTCCACCGTCGCCTACTGCCGCTTCACGCTGCGCGGCGACGTCATCGAGTGAGGGGCGCGGCATGGACTTCATCGTCGAACTGGTGGTGTCGGTGCTGATCGTGCTGGGGGGCATCTTCGCCCTCGTCGGCTCGGTCGGCATGGTCAAGCTGCCTGATCTGCTTACCCGCCTGCACGCGCCGACCAAGGCCACCACCCTGGGTGTGGGGGGGGCGCTGGTGGCGTCGATGGTCTTCTTCGCCGGCCTCGAGGGCAGGTTGTCGATCCACGAGGTGCTGATCACCGCCTTCCTGTTCCTGACCGCGCCGATCAGCGCGCACTTCATCGCCAAGGCCCATCTGCACGAATACCCCGAGCTGCGCGAGGATCTCCCGGATACCGGGCGGCCGCTGGGCTGGAGCACCTTCGAGCGCATGCCTGACGAAGACGAGGTGACAGAGGAGACGGAGGACGACCGCCACGCGGCGCATCACTGAAATTGAACACGCGCCCCGGGGCGGGCGTGTGTAGCGTTGAATGCGCGATAATGACGGCTCGCACATGCCCGTCCGGGGATCATCTTGAGCACCCAACGCAGAAAAACACCCCAGCCCGTACCCACCCGCGTCTCCGGCACGCTCGGATTGCCCGCGCGCAAGCCTGCCGAAAGTGATGTGACCACGCCCCCCGCGCGCCAGCCCGGCGCGGGTGAGGCGCAGGGCGGGCCGGCACGCAAGCCCGCGCGCCCGCGCGACGAAGCGCCGCCGCGGCCACGTGACACGAAGCCGGCCCGCCCGCGAGAAGAGGTGCCGCCCCGCGCACGCAACGGGAAGCCCGCCCGTCCTGTGCAAGCGCGGGGAAGCCGCCCGCCGGCCCAAGTGGCCTCGGTGCCCGCCCGCGGGGCGGCCGCTCCGCAGCCGCGCGCTACCACCGACGTCGCCGAAGGCGTGCGCCTGTCCAAGGTCATGGCCGAACGCGGTATCTGCTCGCGTCGCGAGGCGGACGAATTCATCGCACGCGGCTGGGTCTTCGTCGATGGCCGCCGCGTGTCCGAGCTCGGCACCCGCATCGACCCGGACGCGCGCGTCACGCTCGCCCCCGAGGCCACGCGCACCCAGCAGCAGCGCGTCACCATCCTGCTGCACAAGCCGGTAGGGTACGTGTCCGGTCAGCCCGAACCCGGCTACGCCCCGGCGGCGAGCCTGATCGGCCCTGACAACCAGTTCGACCGCGACACCGCACAGCGCTTCCACCCCAGCCATCTGAAGAACCTCGCGCCGGCCGGCCGGCTCGACATCGACTCCACCGGCCTGCTCGTGCTGACCCAGGATGGGCGCGTGGCTCGTCAGCTGATCGGTGACCATTCGAGCGTGGACAAGGAGTACCTGGTGCGCGTCGAGGGGCAACTGGCCCCGGATGGACTGGCGCTGCTCAACCACGGTCTTTCGCTGGACGACCGCCCGCTGCGCCCGGCCCAGGTCGAGTGGCTCAACGCGGATCAGTTGCGCTTCGTGCTGCGTGAGGGGCGCAAGCGTCAGATCCGGCGCATGTGCGAGCTCGTGGGCCTGAAGGTCGTCGGGTTGAAGCGGGTGCGCATCGGCTGCGTGAAGCTCGGCGACCTTCCGGTCGGCCAGTGGCGCTTCCTGCGCGACGACGAGCGCTTTGCCTGAGGCGCTCAGCGCTTGCCCGCCGTCGGCGGCGCTGAAGCGGCCGGGTTTCCTTCGGTGTGTCCGTTGCCATCCTCGTCGGCCAGCGCATCCCCCAAGGGGCCCGTCGCCGGAGTGATTCCCGCGCGATGCGCAGCGCGCGCCATCGCGTGCGCGGCCAGCGGTGCGGTGGCGAGCAGGATCGCCATCGCGAACAGCGCCGCGAGCGCGAAGGCGCCTTCGCTCGCGGCTGCCACGCCGGCCAGGATCAGTGCCGTGCCCAGTGCGCCGGCCTTGCTCGCCGCATGCATCCGCGTGTAGCTGTCGGGCAGGCGCAGCACCCCGATCGCCCCGATCAGGCCGATCAGAGCACCCAGCAGCAGCAGGACCGACGACAGCCAGGGCAGGAATCCGTTGCTCATCGCATCCTCTCCCGGTCGGGGGGCGCAGCGACGGTCTCGTCTGCCGCGGGTTTGCGGTCGTTCCAGGTCACCACCTCGTCCGGCCCGCGGCCGCGTCGGCGGAAGAGCAGGATGAAAGCCGCCGTGCCCAGGAAGGACATCAGCGCCAGTACCACCGCTGCATCGAGCAGCATCGGCTGGCCTGTGGCAAGGGCGAAGAGCGCGATTGCGGCGATCGCGAGCATGGTCAGTGCATCGATCGCCACCACCCGGTCGGCGGCGCGTGGGCCGCGGATCAGGCGCACCAGCACCAGCGCCGCACTCAACGCCAGCAACGTGAAGCTCAGCGGCAGCATCCAGACCGCACCGGCAATGATCGTGCTCATCTCGGGCCTCTCATCGCCTGATCCTCGTCTTTTTTCCGCTCCGTGTGACGTTCCACTGCAGGTACCTCACCGGCCTCGAGCCAGCGCAGAAGGCGGCGCTCGATCTCGCGTACGCCTGCTTCGACCTCGGTGGCGCTGCGTGCGTCGAGCGCGTGGATGAACATGTGACCGGTGTCGGGACGGTACTCCAGCGCCATCGTCCCCGGCGTGAGCGTGAGCAGGCAGCCGAGCAGGGTGGCGAAGCGCTCGTCCTGGCGTGCGAGCACCATCGATACCACGGCGGGCTGTGGCGTCACGCTGCGCGCGAACACGATGCGCGCCACACCGAGGCTTGCGCGGAAGACTTCGCCGATGAACCAGAACACGAAGGCCGTGCCGATCTCGAGCCGGCGCAGATAGTGCCGCAGCCCGAGGAGGTCGATCGCGAGCCGCAGCGCCACGTAGATGACGAGGAATGCTGCACAGACCCCCAGCGGGCTCAGCGCGTCAGCGTAGGCAGCGAGACCTGCGGCAAGCAGAAGATGAAGGCCGAGCATGGTCATCGCCCTCCCGCGCGGATCACGGCGTCGATGTAGCCCAACGGCGTGCTGAGCTGTTCGGCCGCGGCCACCGCGTAGTCCATCACCGGCCCCGCGGCCAGGCCGATCAGCACGGTCATGGCTGCCAGCACACTCACCGCCCACACCGCGGGCTGCAGCCCGGCAGCGCTGCGTTCGCCTTCCCGGCCCGCTGGATGTGGTTTGAGGAAGGCCTCGTTCCAGATCTTGCTCATCGACAGCAGTGTGAAGATGCCGGTGACCAGCGCCACCGCGGCGGCGATCCACGCGCTCGTCTCCAGGCTCGCCTTGACCAGCACGAACTTGGCCCAGAAGCCCGACAGCGGCGGGATGCCGGCGAGCGATAGCGCGGGAATCGCGAACAGCAGCGCCAGCCACGGCGCGCGTGCGTACAGCCCGCCCATCGCCGCGAGCCGCTCCGAGCCGGTCAGGCGCGCGGCGATGCCGCCGATGAAGAACAGGTTGGCCTTCACCACGATATGGTGGATGAGGTAGAACACCGCCCCGGCGAGCGCGAGCGGGGTGGCCAGCGCCAGGCCCAGGATCATGTAGCCGACCTGGCTGACGATGTGGAAGGACAGGATGCGCCGCACCTCGGTCTGAGCTGCGGCGCCAAGCACGCCGATCAGCATGGTTGCGCACGCTACCCACAGCAGCACCTCGTGGGCGACGCCTGCGTCCGGCCAGAACAAGGTCACGATGCGGATCAGCGCATACACGCCAACCTTGGTGAGCAGGCCGGCGAACAGCGCCGATACCGGCGTCCATGCCACGTGGTAGGACGCCGGCAGCCAGCCGAACACTGGGAACAGCGCGGCCTTGATCGAGAACGCCGTCAGCATCAGCACCACCGCTGCATGCGCTGTGATCGGTACCTCTCCGGCCGCAAAGGCCCGCGCCAGCAGCGCCATGTTGAGACTGCCGGTGGCGCCGTAGAGTATGCCGGCCGCGAGCAGGAACATCATCGTCGCTACCAGGTTGAGCACCACGTACACCACCGTGCCCGACAACCTGCGCTTGCCGCCGCCCAGCACCAGCAGCGCGAAGGAGCCGACCAGCAGTACCTCGAACCATACGTACAGGTTGAACACGTCGCCGGTGATGAAGGCGCCGCACACGCCCACCAGCAGACCATGTACCAACGGGTGGAAGTCGCGGCAGCGCGCCGGGTCTTCGTCGTGCGCGAGCGCAAACACCAGCGTCGCCAGACCGACGATGCCGGTGATCGCCACCATCACCGCCGAGAGGCGGTCAACCACGAGGGTGATGCCGTACGGCGCCGCCCAATCGCCCGCCTGGGTGGCGAGGATGTGGCCCTGCGCGGCGAACCACACCAGGGCAAGACCGGCAGCGGTGAGCGCCACCGCCCCGGTCAGGCTCAGCGCCTTGACCAGCGCCGGCGCGCGGCGCGCGAGCAGGGTCGCGACCAGGGTGGCGAGCGGGATCAGCAGCGGCGAGACGATCAGCGCGTTCATCGCTCGCCTCCATGGTCCGGTACCGAACCCCGGTCGGATTTCGGCACGGGCAGGTCGGGCGCCGTCTCCTCGGCGACGGCGGTGATGCGATCGGTCTCGACCTTGTCGTGCTCCTCCCAGCTACGCTTGAGCACGGCGAGCGCGAACACGAAGAGCGCGAAGCCGATCACGATCGCGGTGAGCACCAGCGCCTGTGGCAGCGGGTTGGCCGCGAGCGCGGGCGCGCCCGCCTCGGTGACGAATGCGGCGGCGCGGCCGTCGAGCCGGCCGGTGGAGAACACCGCCAGGTTCACCCCGTTGCCCAGCACCACGATGCCCAGCACCACGCGCAGCAGCCCGCGGTCGAGCAGCATCCACACCCCGATGGCAACGAGCAGGCCGGCGGTGAACGCAGCGACGATTTCCATCTCAGGCCTCCCGCTCGAGCAGACGGAGCAGCATGTGCAGCACCGCGCCGAGCACGGTGAGATACACGCCGACATCGAACAGCAGCGGCGTGCCCAGCGGCAGCCCGCCCGGGAACACCCAGTTGCCGGTGAGGAAGGGCTGGCCCTGTGTGAGCGCGATCACCCCTGCGCCTGCGGCCACCGCAAGGCCTCCTGCCAGCAGCGCCACCGGCGCCACGCGCAGCAGCGCGCGCGCACGGTCCACGCCGAAGGCCAGCGCCAGCATCACGACCGCACCTGCCGCCACCAGCCCGCCGATGAAGCCGCCGCCCGGCAGGTTGTGGCCGCGCCACAGCAGCATCAGCGACACCAGCGCGAGCACCGCCGACAGGGGCAGAATGCCCTGCCGCAACAGCACCGAACCGAACTCGGCGCTGCCTTCGCGCGCCCCGGCGCCGGGTTTGCCCGCGCCGAGCAGGCTGGCCGCCGCCAGCGCCGCAAGACCCACGACGAGGATCTCGCCGAGTGTGTCGAGCGCGCGGAAGTCGACCAGGATCACGTTCACCACATTGGCACCCTGCCCAGCGGGCAGGCTGTTGGCCAGATACCACTGCGCGATGTCGCCGGGCAGGGGTTGACTCATGGTCATCAGCATCATGGCCGTGACCACGCTGCCGAACACGATCGCGATCACCGCATGGAAGCGCTTCGCTGCCGGCTTGCGAGAGCCCACCAGGCGGGTCGGCGGCAGGCGGCGCAGGACGAAGGCGAGGAAGATCACCGTCAGCGTCTCCACCATGAGCTGGGTGATGGCCACGTCTGGCGCACGCGCGGCGAGGAAGAACATCGCCATGCCGAGGCCGCTCGCGCCCAGCGTGGCGACCAGGGCCACGCGGCCTGACATCACCGCCGCGGCTCCGGCGCCGGCGACCGCGAGCACGCAGCCGACGAGGGCGGCGGGGTTGATCGGGCTCGTGGCCTGTGGCCACGCGAACAGACCGTCGGTCGAGGCCGATAGGCCGATGAGCGCGAAGCCTGTGGTCGCGACCACCAGCACAGCCACATGTTGCCGCAGCGAGCCGTGCTGGAAGCGGTCGGCCACGCCGCTGGCGAAGACGAAGACGCGCTTGAGCAGTCGGTCCCACACCATGTCGCCACTCACCCGCCACAGCACCCGCCACAGCGACAGGCGCCGGCGCAGCCGGGTACGCTGCAGGTAGAAGAACACCCCGAGCGCCACCGTGACCAGGCTCGCCAGCAGGGCCGGCGTGACGCCGCCCCACAGGTACAGCTTCACCGGCACCGCTGCGCTCGACACCGCCTGCACCGCGGCGTCGATCAGCCACACCTCGGCGAGGTTGTTGAAGGCACCGAACACGAAGCCGCCCACCGCGAGCAGCATCGGCCCGAGCCACATCGGCAGGCTGGCTTCGTGTGGCGTATGCGGATAGTTGCCCTCCTTGCCCAGGAAGGTGCGCACGAAGACGACGCCGGCTGCGGTGAGCAGCAACGCATTGGTGAGGATCATCACCGCGGTGGTGATCCAGCCCGCGAGCCCGAGCTCGATCAGCCCCGCGTACTTGAACTCCTTGGCGATGAAACCGAAGAAAGGCGGCAGGCCCGCATTCGAGAACGCCGCCAGCGCAACCGCGAAGCCGGTGAGCGGCATGTAGCGCATCAGGCCACCCAGGCGGGCGATCTGCCGTGTGCCGGTGGCGTGATCCACCGCGCCCACCGCCATGAACAACGCCGCCTTGTAGAAGGCGTGCGCCACCAGGTAGATCGCGAAGGCCTGCAGGCCATAATGCGTGTTGGTGCCGAGCAGCATCGTGAGCTGGCCGAGCACGGTGACCGTGGTATAGGCGAGCACGCGCTTGAGGTCGGTCTGGCGGATCGCCAGCACCGCGCCCACGAGCGCGGTGGCGGCGCCGACGGTGATCAGGATCGTGCTCCACGCGATCGAGTCGCCCAGGGTCGGGTTCAGGCGCGCGAGCAGATACACCCCGGCCTTGACCATGGTCGCCGAGTGCAGGAAGGCCGACACCGGCGTGGGTGCCGCCATGGCGTTGGGCAGCCAGAGGTGGAAGGGCAACTGCGCCGACTTGGTGAAGGCGCCGAGCAGCACCAGCGCGAGGATCGCCGGGTAGAGCGCATGGCCGGCGATGGCCTCGCCCGACAGCCCCGAGAACTGCCAGCTGCCGCCGGCGATGCCGAGCAGCACCAGGCCGGCGAGCAGTGCGAGGCCGCCGCCCCCGGTAATCAGCAGCGCCTGCAGGGCCGCTCGGCGCGACTCGCCCTTGTCGTGCTGGAAGGCGATGAGCAGGAAGGAGGTGACGCTGGTCAGCTCCCAGAACACGAACATCGCGATGAGGTCGTCCGAGAGCACCAGGCCCAGCATGGCCGCCATGAAGGCGAGCAGATAGGCGTGGAAGCGGCCGAGATGATGATGGTCCGACAGGTAGGCGCCGGCGTAGAGGACGATCAGGGTGCCGATGCCGGTGATCAGCAGGGCGAAGAGCAGGGACAGGCCGTCGAGCCGGAAGGAGAGTTCGACGCCGAGCGCCGGCACCCAGGGCAGCGTCTGTTCGAGCACGCCGCCACCAGCGACGTCCCCCATCAGGACGAGGAAATGGACGAAGCAGGCAAGGGGCGCAATCGCCAACACCCACGCCGCCCGGCTCTGCAGGCGCGCGGTGAAGGCTGGTGCGAGTAGCGCGGCCAGGCCGATCAGGCCTATGCTCGCGAGCACGTCTCACCCCCGCGGATCGGCGTCATGTCATGGTCCCCTTGCGAAAAGGGCGTCGTCACGCTGCGTGCGACGCCCGATTGTGCTTTTGGGAGTAATGACCGGCGCGGGGACTTTCAGGTTCCGTCAAGGTTTTCCCGAAGTGCGATCAGTGGATCACTGCGTGGTCGATCACGTCGGCGATCAATGCACCGGCGCGTGACGTGGCTGGCCGTCGCGGCGGATCTCGGGGTGCGTTTCGTACAGGCCGCTCTGGCGTGCGAAGCAGGCGGCGAGCGGACATGCCTGACCCGGCGGGCAGCCGTGTTCGCAGGCGCATTCGCGGCGGGTTTCGTCCAGCAACACCATCTGGTGCATGGTTTCGCAACGGGCGATGGGGGCGTCGAATGTACACATGATGGTCTCCTGTCCTGGCGCACGGTCTCATGGGCTGTTTCCCTGAAGAACCGTGACTTATTTCACGGATTGCTCGCTTCCAATCTAGATGGCCGCGCCGCTTGATGCGCCTGGAATCTGAAGAAAGCTTGACCAAAGTCAACGAGTCGCAAGGTTTGCGCCGATGCATCGTTTGCGCGGCGCGCGCTCACTCGGCCCGCAACGCCTCCACTGCGTCCAGCCGAGCCGCGCGTCGCGCCGGCAGCACGCCCGCCGCGAGCCCCACCACCAGCGCCACCACTTCGGCGGCGAGCGCGAACTGCCAGGGCGTTGCCACCGGCATTGCCGGCACTGCGAGGCCGACGAGTTGCGCCAGCCCCGCCCCGGCAGCCAGCCCCAGCAGGCCGCCGATGCCGGAGAGCACCACCGCCTCGCCGAGGAACAGCGTGAGGATGGTGCGTCGCCGCGCCCCCAGGGCCACGAGCAGGCCGATCTCGCTGGTGCGTTCGGTGACGGCGATGCTCATGATGGTCACGATGCCTACGCCGCCCACCAGCAGCGAGATCCCGCCCAGCGCGCCCACCGCCGCGGTGAGGATGTCGAGGATGTTCGACAGCGTCGCGAGCATGTCCTCCTGGGTGATGATGGTGAAGTCCTCCTGGCCGTGGCGCGCGGTCATGAGTCGGCGAACAGACTCCGCCACCCGCGCCGCGGGTATGGCCTCCTCGTAGGTGAGCGCGATCTCCATGACGCCGTCGCGGCGGAACAGCGACATGCCGCGCGCCACCGGGATGTAGGCTGCGTCGTCCAGGTCGATGCCGAGGAACTGACCCTTCTCTTCCATGATGCCGATCACGCGGAAGCGCTCGTCGCCGATCTGCACGCGCTCGCCGAGCGCATTGGCGTTTCCGAACAGTTCGCGCTTGAGCTTGGCGCCCAGCACCACGAAAGCGCGCGCCGTGGCCGCATCGTCCGCGGGCAGGAACTGGCCGACGCGGGCGCGCATGGTGTAGACCTCCTGCATCTGCGGCCCCACGCCGAGCACCATGGTGCGCCGCACCCGACCCTGCGCGCGCACCTCGGCGTTGCCGCTGACCGAGGCGGTGACGTGGCGCACGTTGGGCAGGCGGGCGAGCGCGTCGGCATCGTCGAGAGTGAGCTCGCGCGCGGTCGAGGGCAGGCCGGGCGGTCCGCCGCGCGCACCCTGGCGCCCTGGGTTGATGCTGAGCACGTTGGTGCCGAACTGGCTGAACTCCGCCAGCACGAAGCGGTGCAGGCCCTCGCCGATCGACGTGAGCAAGATCACTGCCGCGATGCCGACGCCGATCCCGAGCAGGGTCAGGAAGCTGCGCAACTGGTGCGCGGTGAGCGCACGCAGCGCAAGGTGGAGGGCGTCCTGCCAGCGCATCGTCGTCGGCCTCAGCGCTTGGACAAGGCCTGCACGGGGTCGAGCCCCGCGGCGCGGCGCGCCGGCAGCACGCCGAACAGCGCACCGGTGATGAGCGCCGTCGCCAGCGCCGCCGCCACCGCCCAGTCGGGCGGCCACGCGGGCAGCATCGGCCACGCCGTGCGCACGCTCCAGGCGCCCGCGTGGCCGAGCGCAAAGCCGCTGACGGCGCCCGCGAGCGACAGCAGCACCGCCTCGGCCAGGAAGGCGTGGCGGATGGTTGTCGTGCGCGCGCCCAGCGCCTTCAGCAGGCCGATCTCTGCGGTGCGCTGGGTGACGGCGACCAGCATCACGTTCATGACCAGGATGCCCGCCACTGCGAGGCTGATCCCTGCGATGCCGGCGACCGCGAGCGTGAGCGCGCCGAGGATGCGGTCGAAGGTGCCGAGCATGGCGTCCTGCGTGATCACGGTGATGTCGAGCTCGCCGTCGCGGCGCGTTCGCAGCAGTTCCTCGATCTGGTCCTGGGCGGGCGCGAGGGCGCTGCGCTCGGTGGTCTCGACGAAGATGCGGAACAGGCCGCTGGTGTCGAACATGGCCTGTGCGGTGGCGACCGGCACCAGCACGAGCTCGTCGGTGCTCATCCCCAGTCCGCGGCCGGCGGGCGCGAGTACGCCGATCACGCGCAGGCGGTTGTCGCCGATGCGGATCATGCGTCCGACTGCGGCCTGGTGGCCGAAGATCTCTACGCGGATCGCGTCGCCGATCACGGCGACCGCCCCCGCACGGTCGAAATCGGTGCGCGGCAGGAAGCTCCCCTGCGCGAGCGCCAGCCCGCGCAGGTCGAGAAAGTCCGCGCTCGTGCCGAGCACCATCACCTCGCGCAGCCGTCCTGCGGCGGCGATCTCGGAGTTGCCCACCGCGAGCGGCGCCACGCGGCGCACCAGCGGCAGGCGGGCGAGGGCGGCAGCGTCGTCGTTGGTGAGGTCGCGCGGGGTGCTGGTGACGAAGCTGCCGGCGCTGACGCCGCCGGTCTCGGTGCGCCCGGGAAGCACGATGAGCAGGTTCGCCCCGAGCGCGGCGAACTCGTCGACGACGTAGCGGCGCGCGCCTTCACCCAGCGCGGTGAGCACCACCACCGCGGCCACGCCGATGGACATCGCGAGCATCATCAGCGCAGTGCGCAGCGGGTAGGCGGTGGCCGCGCGGGTGGCGAAGCGCAGGGTGTCGGCGGGGTTCATGCGGGACGCCCGTCGCGCCTGTCGTGCCCGTCATGCTCCTCGCGCTCGTCGTGGACCAGGGCGCCGTCCTCCATCATCAGCCGTCGTCGCGCGCGCTCGCCCATCGTGGGGTCGTGGGTGACGACGATGAGCGTGGTGCCGGCGGCGTTGAGCGACTCGAGCAGGGCGGTGACTTCCTGCCCGGTGGCGCGGTCGAGGTTGCCGGTGGGTTCGTCGGCGAGCAGCAGCGCCGGGCGCATGATGGTGGCGCGCGCGATGGCGACGCGCTGGCGCTGGCCGCCGGAGAGTTCGTCGGGCCGGTGGTGGGCGCGCCCTTCGAGGCCGAAGTCGCTGACGGCCTGCGAGACGCGCACCCCGCGCTCGACGGCGGGCACGCCGGCGAGCACCAGCGGCAGGCCGATGTTCTCGGCGGCGGTGAGGCGGGGGACGAGGTGGAAGCTCTGGAACACGAAGCCGATGCGCGCGCTGCGCACGGCGGCCTGTTCGTCGGCCGAGAGCGTGGTGACGTCGCGGCCTTCGAGCCGGTAGGCGCCGGCGTTGGGGCGGTCGAGCAGACCGAGCAGGTTCAGCAGGGTGGACTTGCCCGAGCCGGATGGGCCCATGACCGAGACGTACTCGCCGGCCTCGATGCGCAGCGTGAGGTCGCGCAGGGCATGAACCTCGCTGTCGCCGAGCTTGAAGATGCGGTCGATGTGGTCGAGTTCGATCTGGGGCATGGGCTCGGGCCGTTGGCGTTCGTCGTCACCCTGCCGGTGCGGCGCGAACGACCACCCTGGCGCCAGTGATCACCCCCTCGCGCTCCAGTGAAGTCACCACGCGTTCTCCCTCGGCGATTCCCGACACCACCTCGGTGAACGCCCAGTTCGACACGCCCGTCTCCACGGTGCGCTCCGCCAGCACGTCGCCCTCCACCACCAGCACCCTGCCACCCTCGCGCAAGGCCCCGGTCGGAATCCGCAGCACGTCCGAGCGCGTCGCCAGCACGATCTCCACGTCCGTGCTGTAACCGACCAGCAGCCCGCGCGCCTCGTCCGGATTCACGAAATCCACATCCACCGCCACCGTGCGCGCCTGCTTTTCCACCGCGGTGATGTAGGGCGCCACGCGCCGCACCGTGCCCGCGAACACCTTGTCGGGCATGGCCTCGAGGGTGATGCGCACCGGGAGCCCGGGCTGGATCTTCGGGGCGTCGATCTCGTCCATCGGCGCCTTCACGTACAGGCAGGAATCGTCGATCAGGTCGATCGCCGGCGGCATCGGCACGCCGGGGGGCGAGGGCGTGGCGTATTCGCCGAGCTCGCCACTGATGTTCGCGACCGTGCCGGCGAAGGGGGCGACCAGCACCAGGCGCTGGCGTTCGGTCTCGGTGGCGGTGAGCTGGGCCTCGGCGGTGGCGACGTCGGCCTGTGCGGTGTCGCAGGCGGCGCGGCGGGCGCGGGCTTCGGTGCGCGCCATGTCCTCGGCGCTCGCCGAGACGAAGCCACGCTTGCGCAGCTGCGCCTGGCGCGCCGCCTCGCGCGCTGCGTTGGCCGCCATCGTGCAGACCTCCTGCACGCGCTGGCGCGTGGTGGCCAGTTGCGCGCGGGCGACCGCCGCACGCGCGTCGAGGTCACCGTGCCACAGTCGCATCAGCACCTGTCCCGCTTCGACCCGATCGCCTTCCTGGACCCCCAGCCACTCGATCCGCCCGCCGGCGATGGTCGCCATCTTTGCGCGCTGGCAGGACTCCACCTCGCCCGCGCGGGTGTTGGTCAGCGTGGCCTCGACCGTGCCGCGGGCCACCGCGTGCACCACCACCTCGACGGGCTTGGGGCGGGTCATCCACCACCCCCCGGCGCCCACCAGTGCGGCGAGCAGTGCGAGCAGGAGGAGGCGGCGCAGGGCTTTCATCGAGAAGGTGGGTTCAGAGGTCGTCGAAGAAGTCGGTGTCGAAACGCTTCAGCTCGATTCTGCGCTTCACCGATACCCCGACGTTGTGTTCGACGGCGAGCCGGGCGAGCTCCTCGCCGTCGATCAGCACCAGTCGGAGGTGAGGCAGCTCGACTGCACGCCTCGCGTCCTGGGTAAATCGACTTGTGGTGACGAAAACGCCGCGGTTCGCACCATGCTTGGCGAGGGCGCCGAGGAACCCGTTGATGTCCGGCCCGCCCACCGGTGCGTCTGCCCATCGCTTCGCCTGTAGGTAAATCCGGTCGAGCTTGAGTCGATCCTCGTAGATCACGCCGTCGATGCCTCCGTCGCCGGAGCGCCCGGTCACTTCGCCGACGCCATAACCCATCGCAGCCAGGAGGCGGACGACGAAGCGCTCGAAACTCGCCGGGTTGATCGAGCGAAGCTGCGTGAGAACTTCCTGCTCGAGTGCGTCCTGGATCTCTGTCAGCGTTTCGTCGATCCGCTCTTCCGGGGTCAGTGCCTCGTCTGCTCTTGCATCGACCGCCTCCGTCGCGTTGGGTGCAGTGGTGGCCTTCCAGCTTCCCATCCCGCGTGCTTCGAAGTATTTACGATCGAGCTGGAGGGGGAGCTCAGGTAGCTGGTTGCGGCCCTTGTCCGAGATCCTGAACAAGCCACGACCGCAGCTTTCGATGAGCCCTGTCTTGTTGAGATCGCTTTTCGCCCAGCCGACCCGGTTCAGGTAGCGCGGATAGCCGCTGGGGAGGGTTTCAGCCAGATCCTCGTCGCTGAGCTGCAACTGTTCTGCCAGCTCTTGTGACGCTTCTCGCAGGTTGCGAGGATGTCCGTCGGCGACGAGGTCGAGCAGGGGGCGAATGAGTTCGTGGTACTTCGGGACGGTCATTGTGGGGATGCCTCAAGCCTGCGCGAGGGATGCGTGCGTGGAGTTCCTTCCGGGGCTGCGGAACTCGCTTCGCTCGGACAGTCCTCGCCTCTCCAGGAACACCACGCACGCATCCAGGAACCGCTTTCGCCGTCCGATCGGAAGGAAAGGTTTCATCAGGATCCTGTTATGGGCCGATGGAACCCCATGGCGTGAGCCGGGGATGTGTGGGGTGTTCCTGGCGCAGGCGAGGACTGTCCGAGCCCGAAGGGCGAGTTCCGCAGCCTGCAGAAGGAATGCCCCGCGCAGTCCCGGCGGCTTCTTCGCGCCGGGCGTGGTCAAGGAAGTCTGCCCGAGCCGCGCAAGGTCGCTGACACGACCCGCGCGCGAGGCGGCCATCGTATCGGTCGAGCCCTTCGTCGCCATCCTCGCTCTCCTCTCGGGCCTGATCTACTTTCCGCCCTTGGCCCACGAGTCCTTCAGCGTCACCGTGCGGTTGAACACCGGCGCGCCGGGTTTCGAATCCACCCGGTCGGCCACGAAGTAGCCGTGGCGCTCGAACTGGAAGTGCTCCTCGGGCTGGGCATCCTTGAGCGCTGCTTCCAGATACGCGGTGATGACGCGCTTGCTGTCGGGGTTGATGTCGGTGAGGAAGTCGCGCTCGAAGTCGGGCGCGTCGCCCTCGCGGCGCTGGCCGGGGTGCGGGTGGGCGAAGAGGCGGTCGTAGATGCGTACCTCTGCCTCGTAGCCGTGCGCCGCCGACACCCAGTGCAGGTTGCCCTTGACCTTGTAGTTGTCGGCGCCCGGGGTGCCGGACTTGGAGTCGGGCATGTACTCGGCGAGCACCGCGGTGACGTTGCCGGCGGCGTCCTTCTCGCAGCCGGTGCACTTCACCACGAAACCGTAGCGCAGGCGCACCATGTTGCCGGGATACAGGCGGTGGAAGCCCTTGACCGGCTCTTCCATGAAGTCATCACGCTCGATCCACAGCTCGCGCGAGAACGGCATGTCGCGCTTGCCCAGTTCGGGCTTGAGCGGGTGGTTGGGCGCCTGGCACAGCTCGGAGGCACCTTCTTCATAGTTCGTGATGACCAGTTTCAGCGGGTCGAGCACCGCCACCCGGCGCTCGGCGGCTTCGTTGAGGTCGTCGCGCATGCATTCTTCGAGCACGCTCATGTCGATCCACGAGTCGGCCTTCGACACCCCGATGCGCTCTGCGAAGCGGCGGAAGCCGGCGGCGGTGAAGCCGCGGCGGCGGGCGCCGACGAGCGTGGGTAGCCGGGGGTCGTCCCAGCCGGCGACGTGGCCTTCATTCACGAGCTGGATCAGCTTGCGCTTGGAGAGCACCACGTAGGTGAGGTTGAGGCGGGCGAACTCGATCTGCTGCGGCAGCGGGCGTGGGAAGTGGCCTGCGCTGGCGAGCGCGTCGAGCAGCCAGTCGTAGAAGGGGCGCTGGTCCTCGAACTCGAGCGTGCACACCGAGTGGGTGATGTTCTCGATCGCGTCCTCGATCGGGTGGGCGAAGGCGTACATCGGGTAGATGCACCACGCGTCGCCGGTGCGATGGTGGGTGGCGTGGCGGATGCGGTAGATCGCCGGGTCGCGCAGGTTGATGTTGGGGCTGGCCATGTCGATCTTCGCGCGCAGGATGTGCGTGCCTTCAGCGAACTCGCCGGCGCGCATGCGCGCGAAGAGATCGAGATTCTCCTCGACGCTGCGCTCGCGGTAGGGGCTGTCCTTGCCCGCCTCGGTCAGCGTGCCTCGGTTGGCGCGCATCTCCTCGGCCGACTGCGAGTCCACATAGGCCTTGCCAGCCTGGATCAGGCTGATCGCGCAGTCGTGCATGCGGTCGAAGTAGTCCGAGGCGAAGTACAGGTGTTCGCCCCACTCGAAACCCAGCCATTGCACCGCCTCGAGGATGGCGTCGACGTACTCCTGCTCTTCCTTCTCGGGGTTGGTGTCGTCGAAGCGCATGTGGCAGGCGCCGCCGTAGGCCTCGGCGAGGCCGAAGTTCAGGCAGATCGACTTGGCGTGGCCGTAGTGCAGGTAGCCGTTGGGTTCGGGCGGGAAGCGCGTCTCGACGCGGCCGCCCCATTTCGCCGTACGGATGTCCTCGTCGATGATGTTGCGGATGAAATTGGATACGACGGGCGCTTCGGCGGCAGGGTTCTTTTCGGGTTTCATCGGGGTGTGCGGGAAGGAGGAAAAATCGGCCTGGGGCCGGTTTCGGGCATGCGCTGATTGTAGCCGATCGACCGTTCGTGTTCCGGCGGTGCGTTCCGGACTGGTTAGAATCGCAAGGTGCGGGTGCATGGCCTGCGTGTTCTGGGGAGGGCGGGTGATGAATCTCGCGGCATTCGCTGCGGTGGGGGTGGGCGCGGCCTGCGGCGCGTGGCTGCGCTGGGGACTCGGGCTGTGGCTCAATCCGGTGTTCGCACTGGTGCCGCTCGGCACACTGGCGGCGAACCTGTTGGGCGGCTTGCTGATGGGGCTTGCGCTGGCGGCGGTGCAGGCCTGGCCGACGATGACGCCGGCGTTGAAGCTATTGCTTACGACCGGGTTGCTCGGCGGACTGACGACCTTCTCGACCTTCTCGGCAGAGGCCTTTCATCTCTTGCAGCGCGGCGCGCTCGGCTGGCTGGGTGCGCACCTGCTGCTGCATGTGCTCGGCTCGGTGCTGATGACCTGGGTCGGTTTTTCGCTGTTCAACGCGCTGCGCGCCTGAGCCGCTCGCATCCAGGCGCCGCCGTCATGTTCTGTTGCATTCGGATGGGCTAGAGTGAAAGCGCGAAGCGGCCATAATTCGTATTCCCGCAGCTCAACGGAGGCAAACAACATGAAAAAAGTCATCATCACCTTTTCCGCAATCACGCTCGCCATGGGCGGGCTGTCGGGTTGCGCGAACATGACGGAAACCCAGCGTGACGCCAGCGTTGGCGCAGGCATCGGGGCGGTGACGGGTGCGATCATCGGACGTGCCACTGCGGGTGGCAACAAGAGCAAGAGCACGGCGACCGGCGCAGCCGTTGGCGCGGCGATCGGGGCCGCGGGCGGCTACCTGTGGTCGCAGAACATGCAGAAGCAGCGTGCCGAGATGGAGCAGGCCACCGCGGGTACCGGTATCGGCATCAGCCAGACGGCCGACAACCAGCTCAAGGTGGATATCCCCTCGGATGTCTCTTTCGACGTGGGCCGGTATGACATCAAGCCGAACATGCGTCCGGTGCTCGACCGCCTGGCCGCTACGTTGAATCAGCACCCCGTGACCACGGTGTCCATCATCGGTCACACCGACAGCACCGGCTCCGACGCCATCAACAACCCGCTTTCGGTGAATCGTGCCGCGGCGACCCGTGACTATCTGGTCATGCGCGGCGTTTCGGCGCAGCGCATCGCGGTCGATGGCCGGGGCTCCTACCAGCCAGTGGCCGACAATGCGACCGCAGCAGGGCGGGCGATGAACCGCCGCGTGGAGATCTTCATCGCAGAACCGGCGCGCTAAGCGTTCGGGACGCGACGAGCCCGGCCTGGGTCCGCCCGGCCGGGTTTTTTGCGCCTGTGGCAGCGACTCCTTGGGAATGAGCCGCGAGGTCGGGCTGTCCGCGAGCCCGCCCGTCATGATCGGACAGCACGCGCCCTGTCAGCGGGCCGGGGCTGGCAGCGGCGCAAGCAGGGCGGCGATATCCGACTCGCCGAACTTTGCCAGCGCATTCGCATCCTCCGAGAGCACGCCCTCGGCCAGCGCGGCCTTCTTCTCCTGCAGGGCGAGGATCTTCTCCTCGATGCTGCCCGCGCACACCAGCTTGAACACGAACACCGGTTTGTCCTGTCCGATGCGATGGGCGCGGTCGGTGGCCTGGTTTTCCGCCGCCGGATTCCACCACGGATCGTAGTGGATCACGGTGTCGGCGGCGGTCAGGTTGAGTCCCACGCCGCCCGCCTTTAGGCTGATCAGGAACACCGGCACGCGGCCCTTCTGGAAGTCTTCGACCGGAATGCGGCGGTCGCGGGTGTCCCCGGTCAGTGCGACCCAGCCGATCTTCGCCTTGTCGAGCTCGGTGGCGATCAGGCTCAGCATGGTGGTGAACTGCGAGAACACCAGAATGCGTCGGCCCTCGTCGATCAGTTCGGGCAGCATGTCCATCAGCAGGTCGAGCTTGGCCCGCTCCTTGACGCGTGCGGCGGCGGGGGACTTGAGGAGGCGCGGGTCGCAGCACACCTGGCGCAACTTCAGTAGCGCATCGAGGATCACGATCTGGCTGCGCGCAAAGCCCTTGCCCGTAATCTCGGCGCGCACCTTCTCGTCCATGGCTGCGCGTACCGTCTCGTACAGGTCGCGCTGGCCGCCCTCCAGGCCCACGCTGCGCACGATGATGGTCTTGGGCGGAAGCTCCGTGGCGACGTCTTCCTTGCGCCGGCGCAGGATGAACGGGCGCAGGCGGGCGGCGAGCAGGTCGCGGCGCACGGTGTCGCCGTGCTTTTCGATCGGCGTGCGCCAGGTCTGGGTGAACTGCTTGTGCGTGCCGAGGAAACCCGGCAGCAGGAAGTCGAACTGCGCCCACAGTTCGCCGAGGTGATTCTCCAGCGGCGTGCCGGTGAGGCCCAGGCGATGGCGGGCCTTGAGCTGGCGGATGACTTGCGCGCCCTTGCTGGCGGCGTTCTTCACCGTTTGTGCCTCGTCGAGGATCAGCAGGCTCCACTCGCGCGCCTGCAACTGCTCGGCGTCGCGCCACAGCAGCGGGTAGGTGGTGAGCGCGATGTCGATCTTCTCGCTGTCCTTGCCGTCCGCGTCCAGTTCGTCGAAGCGTGCGTGGCGGTCGGCGCCGTGCAGGTTCAGCACGTTCAGCTCTGGGGCGAAGCGCTCGGCTTCGGCCTGCCAGTTGAACACCAGCGAGGTCGGCAGGATCACCAGTGCGGGTGCGTCGAGTCGGCCGGCGTGCTTCTCGGTGAGCAGGTGGGCGAGCGTCTGTGCGGTCTTGCCCAGGCCCATGTCGTCGGCAAGGATGCCGGCGAGGTCGTGGCGCACCAGGTGCTGCAGCCAAGCCAGGCCCTCGAGCTGGTAGGGGCGCAGTTCGGCGCGGAAGCCTTTCGGCGGATTCACCGCCTCGATGCCCGCGGCGTCGCGCAGGCGGCTGGTGAGCCTGGAAACCAGATCGTGGCCGCGGCCGGGCAGGTCGAGGTCGGCCAGGCGTGTGGCATCGAGCTTCGAGAGCCGCCAGTCGTGGTCTGGCCGGTCGAAGAGGTCGACCAGCGCGCGCACCAGCGGCTTTACCCGCCCGGCGCGGATGCGCAGGCGGCCGAGCGTCTCGTCCTCGAGGATCAGCGCCTCGTGGTCGTCGATGTCGTCCAGCCTGCCTGAGAGCCAGCGTGGGTCGTGGGCGAACAGGCCGGCGAGCAGCGGTGCAAGCGGCAGGGATTTGCCGTCCACCTCGATGCCGGGCGACAGGCCCAGCCAGCCGTCCTCGTGCTCGTCGATGTCGAGCATCAGTGCGTCGATGTCGATGGCGTTGTGGCGGAAGTCGGCTGGGAACGCGATCTCCCAGCCTTCTGCGCGCAGCGTCGGCACGGCGCCGGCCATGAAGGTCGACCATTCCGCCTCGCTTGCCAGGCCGAGTGCATCGGCCGGCAGGGGGCCGAAGCTGGCCTGCACCGCGCCGGGCGGAATGCGGGTGAAACCGGCCGCCGCAAGCCGCTGTGCGGCGGTGCGCTCGGCGGCCTCGTCGCGAGTGAGGCGGGCGCTGCGGCCGTCGGGCAAGGGGTGGAAGAGGCTGGCGTCGCCTGCTTCCACCGTCAACGGCCCGTAGCGGAAAGCGAGCAGCGCGAGATCGAGCACATAGGTACCGTAGGCGGCGTAGCTGCGATAGCGCACCTGGAGCACCGGGCGCGATTCCAGGCGCAGCACCGGCACCGGCACACCGCCGAGCTCGATTGGCGGCTCGCCGCGCAGGGTCGGTACGGGCAGGGCAGGGGCTACGTCGGCAAGCGTTTCGGCGACCAGCTCGGATTCAGCCTGAGTCAGCGGCGGCAGCCACAGCATGCGCTGCACCAGTTCGGCAGGCACTTCGAGCGTGACCGGGCCGGCGCTTGCCGTGGCGACGTCCACGTACCAGAGTGGCAGCAGTGGCAGGACGTGGTCGGCAGCGGGCTCGATCTTGAGCGTTGGGGCGCGCAGGCCGTCGGCGGTGAGCGTCCAGTCGGGTGTGCCCGGGCGCGGCTCGCCCGCGTTCAGTACCGGGCCAGCGAGGCGGTCGTAGTGTGCGCGACCGCTGGCGAGCAAGGCCGCCATCAGCTCGGCGCTGTGCTTGCCGTCCAGCATCACACCTTCATTGAGCATCGGGCGGCCGCGCGGACGGTGTGCCCACAGCAGGCGCAGAACCTCATGGTCGTCCTCCGCGACGAAGGCGGGCGGAGCCTGCAGCGCGCGCTCGATGTTGCTCCAGCGCTCGTGCTGGCGGATCTGTCCCTGCTGGTCGAGGCGCACCTTGTAGCAGAGGACGCGGTAGTCGCTGCTGTAGGCATCGGGCTCGATGACGTAGTGCAGCGCGTGCAGCGTCTTGTTCGTCCTGGTCGTGTCCGTGCCTCCGGGGCCCAGCGCGCGGGCCGCCTGGCGAAAGCCTTCGACCCAGGCCCGCACCTGCTCCCGCGGGCGCTCGGGGCGGCCGCGCTGGTGCAGCCACACCAGCATCATTGCCGCCACGTGCTTGCAGTCGTAGCCCATCGGACAGGTGCATGTGCTGGTGAGCGCGGGGCGCCCGGCTTCCTCGAGGACGTTCGCATACACGTTGTAAGGCGTGCGCTGCCGGCCCTTCACCAGCGCCGACACCTCGCCGCCCTCGGCCGAAAGCGCACTCACCCGGCTCAGGTAGCCCAGCCCCTTGGCCACGGTTTCCATGCCGAGCTGGGCGATCAGATCATCCTGGGTGAAACGGTCGAGCGGGGTCATCGGCGAAGGGCAGGCCCGAGGCGGGCGCGAGCGGAAAACCCGTCAGTTTACACGCCGGATGCAGATGCTGGCGCTTGATGCACGGCAAAACCCGACGGGCCGCATGTTGCGGGCCGTCGATGCTCAAACGGCGGCGAGCGGCATCACACGTTGCGATACACCTCGGCCCCGCTCTTCACGAACTCGATCGACTTCTCCTCCATGCCCTTCTTGAGCGCCTCGGCCTCGTCGATGCCCTGCTGGGCGGCGAAGTCGCGCACGTCCTGGGTGATCTTCATCGAGCAGAAGTGCGGGCCGCACATCGAGCAGAAGTGCGCCACCTTGGCCGAGTCCTTGGGCAGGGTCTCGTCGTGGAATTCCTTCGCCTTGTCGGGGTCGAGGCCGAGGTTGAACTGGTCCTCCCAGCGGAACTCGAAGCGCGCCTTGCTCAAGGCGTTGTCGCGGATCTGCGCGCCGGGGTGGCCCTTGGCGAGGTCGGCGGCATGCGCGGCGAGCTTGTAGGTGATGATGCCTTCCTTGACGTCCTGCTTGTTGGGCAGGCCCAGGTGCTCCTTGGGCGTCACGTAGCACAGCATCGCGGTGCCGTACCAGCCGATGGTGGCCGCGCCGATGCCGCTGGTGATGTGGTCGTAGCCCGGGGCGATGTCGGTAGTGAGCGGGCCCAGGGTGTAGAAGGGCGCTTCCTTGCACCACTCGAGCTGCAGATCCATGTTCTCCTTGATGAGCTGCAGCGGCACGTGGCCGGGGCCCTCGATCATGACCTGCACGTCGTGGCGCCAGGCGAGCTCGGTGAGCTCGCCCAGGGTCTTGAGCTCGCCCAGCTGCGCCTCGTCGTTGGCATCGTAGATCGAGCCCGGGCGCAGGCCGTCGCCGAGGCTGAAGGCCACGTCGTAGGCCTTCATGATCTCGCAGATGTCCTCGAAGTGGGTGTAGAGGAAACTCTCCTTGTGATGCGCCAGGCACCACTTGGCCATGATCGAGCCGCCGCGGCTGACGATGCCGGTCATGCGGTTGGCGGTCAGCGGCACGTAGCGCAGCAGCACGCCGGCGTGGATGGTGAAGTAGTCCACGCCCTGCTCGGCCTGCTCGATCAGGGTGTCGCGGAAGATCTCCCAGGTGAGGTCTTCGGCCTTGCCGTTGACCTTCTCCAGGGCCTGGTAGATCGGCACCGTGCCGATCGGCACCGGGCTGTTGCGGATGATCCACTCGCGGGTCTCGTGGATGTTCTTGCCGGTGGAGAGATCCATCACCGTGTCGCCGCCCCAGCGGATCGACCAGGTCATCTTGTCGACCTCTTCGGCGATGCTGGAGGTGACCGCCGAGTTGCCGATGTTGGCGTTGATCTTGGTGAGGAAGTTGCGGCCGATGATCATCGGCTCGGACTCGGGGTGGTTGATGTTGTTCGGGATGATGGCGCGGCCGCGGGCGATCTCGTCGCGCACGAACTCGGGGGTGATCGTCGCCGGCAGGCTGGCGCCGAAGTTCTGGCCCGGGTGCTGGCGCAGCATCATTTCGGCCATCTTCTGGCCCTTGAGGCCGCCGCTGGCACGCAGCGAGGCGATGTACTGCTCGCGGTTGAGGTTCTCGCGGATGGCGACGTATTCCATCTCGGGGGTGATGATGCCGCGGCGGGCGTAGTGCATCTGCGTGACATTGCCACTGAGATTGGCCCCCGCCTTGGCGCGGCGCGGCTTGCGATGCAGGCCGGGGAAGCGCAACTCGTCCAGGCTCTTGTCGGCGGCGCGCTGGCGCCCGAATTCGGACGAAAGATCGGGCAGCAGCTCGGTGTCGGCACGCTCCTCGATCCACTGCTGGCGCAGCGCGGGCAGGCCGGAGCGGATGTCGATCTTCGCGGCCGGGTCGGAGTAGGGGCCCGAACAGTCATAGACGAAGATCGGCGGGTTCTGCTCGGCGCCGAAGGAGGCCGGGGTGTCGGCCTGCGAGATCTCGCGCATCGGCACGCGGATGTCGGGGCGTGAGCCCTCGACGTAGATCTTGCGCGAGTTGGGTAGCGGGGCGATCGCGGCCTCGTCGACATGGGCCTTGGCGGCGATGAATTTCTCGTTGGCGTTCATGCGGTCTCCTGGGGAGGGGGGAGCGTTGGTTATGTGCTGCCTGGGATGCATGCCGGCGGGCAGGCGCCGGCGGTGGATGCGCTCACCGCTTCCACAGTGCGTGGAAATGATGCACCGGTCCATGGCCGCTGCCGACCGCCAGCTCGCCCGCATGCGCGATCGCACCGAGCAACCATTGGCGTGCATGGCGCACCGCGGCTTCGACGGGACGGAACTGGCCCTCGGCCTGCGGCAGCAGTGCAGCGATCGCCGAGCTGAGCGTGCAGCCGGTGCCGTGCGTGTTCTTGGTGTCGATGCGCTGCGCCGGCAGTTCGACCATACGGTCGCCGTCGAAGAGTAGGTCGACCAGGTCGTCGCCGGGCAGGTGGCCGCCCTTCAGCAACACCCAGCGCTCGGAGGACAGCGGCAGCAGCTCGCGCAGGCGCTCGGCGGCGCGGTACATCTCCTTGACCGTGTCGGGCGCGCGCTGCTCGAGCAGCACGCCGGCCTCGGGCAGGTTGGGGGTGATCAGGAAGGCCTGCGGGAAGAGCGCCTCGCGCAGCGCCGAGATTGCGCTCTTCGCCAGCAGGCTGTCGCCGCTCTTGGCCACCATGACGGGGTCGAGCACCACGCGGGCGGCCTTCCAGTGCGCGAGGCGGTCGGCCACCGTGGCGGTGACCTCCGCACTGCCGAGCATGCCGATCTTGGTGGCGTGGATTGCGACGTCGGCGAACAGGGTGTCGATCTGCAGGCGCAGGAAATCGGTGGGCGGTACATGCACGCCGGTGACCGCCTGCGTGTTCTGCGCCGTGAGGGCGGCAACCACGCCGCAGCCGTAGGCGCCGAGCGCGGAGAAGGTCTTGAGGTCGGCGAATACGCCAGCGCCGCCACTTGGATCAACCCCGGCGATGGAGACGACGTTGGGGATGCGCGGTGGGACGGAGGAAGAAGCGGACGACGCGCTGCCGGTGGCAGCGGATGTTGCGGACGAGCTCATGAATTACGTTTCCCTACGCCGGTGCGAGCCGGATCAGGTTCCAAGGGTGTTTCTCAGCCCGTGCGCGGCGGGCACCCCTAACGAGAGCTGGGACGATACTGGATGCTCCCGGGCGTGGCAAGGTGCTCAAGATTTTGTGGAAAAGGTCGATTAGCATGATGAACATTCCGCATCCGCCTACGACGATGAGACCTTTCCGCTCGATCCTTGCCGCATTGCTGCTCGCCCAGGCTGCCGGAGCCGTGCAGGCTGCCGACTGGCAACTCGTGCTGAGCGACCGCAATCGCCGCGTCGAGATCGACCGTGGCAGCATCCTGACCTCGGATGGGGGCACGAAGATTTCCTGGGGACGGGTGGTGCTGACTACCGAAGAGGCGCGCGCCTCGGGGTACGCGATGATCAAGGCCCTGAATCGCTACGACTGTCGTAAGCGCAGCTTCACCACCATCAAGCGCGTGTATGTCGATGCCTTCGACAACATCGTGCGCGAGGAGTCGGTTGCGGACCAGACTTTCCTGGAGGTCGCGCGCGGTTCGGTCGATGAGCGCATGTGGCGCGAGGTTTGCGAGCCGCCCTCCGCAGCCGACCTGCAGAAGCTCGCCAGCGAGGCTGCAAGCGCCGCTGCCGCCCGGCAGGACGGGTCCGCCACGGCCGTGGCGCCTGTGGCAAAGCCTGCAGCGCCCGCGCAAGCGAAGCCGTCGGTCGCGGAAGGGGCGGGCGCTGCGGGGCGCGAGCGTGCAGGCAGCATCGCAGCGGCGCCCGAGACCCCGCCGGCCGCCTTGAAAACCGCAGCCGTGCCGACGGACGGAGGCGAGGTGGTGCCTGCCTTCGAAACCCATGTGGAGATTCCTGCCAAGTTCCTGCCCGGGGGGCAGGGCGCAGCTGCCGACAGTGCTCCGCGCACATCCATCCTCCCCCCGATCCCCACGCTCGCAGCCAAAGCGGAACGGCCACCCGAGCCTCCGGCCACGCAGGCGGTCCGTCCCCAGCCGCAGGTGGCCACTCCTTCGAAGGAATCGGGTCCGGTGACGGGGGTTTCAGTGGCCTCGCCGGCCGAAACCCGCAAGCCGTCCGCGCCGCCCCCGGCAGGTGCCCCTTCTGCGCCTGCGCGCAAGGCCGTGGCTGTGTCCCGTCAGGGTAGTCCGGCGCTCAGCGCGCGTGCGCGCGACGTGGCCCTGGCGGCGCCGCGCTCGCCGGCGGTGCGTCGAGATGCAGCGGCCGTCCCGGCAGAGCAGGATGCGATCGCCGACCTGCTCGCGCGGCAGGCCATCCGTCTTAGCGCGGTGGGCGAAGGCCAGCCGGGTTGGAGCTATGCAGGCGAGACCGGGCCCGAGCACTGGGGGCGCTTGCGGCCCGAGTGGCGCGTCTGCGAAGAGGGCAGGCGGCAGTCGCCGATCGACCTGCGTGACGGGCTTGCGGTGGATCTGGAGCCGGTCAGGTTCCACTACCATCGCAGCGGGTTCCGCATCCGCGACACCGGAAACCTGCTGCAGGTGGATGTTGGCAACGGCATGGGCGTGATCGTGCGTGGCGTGCGCTATGAGCTTGAGCGCTTCACGCTGCATCGCCCCTCGCAGGACCGGGTCGGTGGCATGGCGCACGACATGGCGGCCTATCTCGAGCATCGCAGCGCCGACGGGCGGCAGATGATCCTCTCGGTGCTGCTGTCCGCTGGGGGGGAGGAGCACCCCCTGTTTCGCACCTTGTGGGCCAACCTGCCGCTGGACCGCGGGCGTGCGTTCACGCCCGAGGCGGTGATCGACCTGGCGACGATGGTGCCGCAGGACCCCGGGCACTTCCTCTACACGGGCTCGTTGCCCACGCCGCCGTGCACGGAGGACGTGCTGTGGGTGGTAATGAAGACGCCGGTGCGGATCTCTGACGCCCAGCTCGACGTTTTTGCGCGACTCTATCCGCGCAACGGCCGTCCGATCCAGCCGGATAACGGCCGCCTCGTGCTCGAGTCGCGCTGAACGGGCCTTTGCGGCGTTACACTAACGCCGCTTCGTCGCGCAGGCCGGCCGCGGTGCCCATGCGGCATGCCTGCCTTGCATAGAGATCGATCCCCGATGCGCTCCCGTCTTGCCCCGATTTTTCTGGGCGGCTGCTGCTTGCTTGCCGCCTGCTCTGCGCCCGCACCCGAAACGCCGCCGCTCCGCGCCGTCATGGTGCGCACCGTAGACGGCGCCGCGGCGCCGCAGGCTATCCAGCACTATGCAGGCGAGGTGCGTGCGCGCATCGAGGTCGACGTCGGCTTCCGGATCGGTGGCAAGCTCGTCGAGCGCAGGGTCGATGTGGGGTCGGAGGTGGCAGCAGGTGCGACGCTTGCGCTGCTCGATCCCGAGGATGCGCGCCTTGCGGCCGATGCCGCGGGCGCTGCGGCGATGGCTGCGGAGGCGGATCTGGCGCTGGCGTGGGCCGAATACGCGCGGGCGCAGGAGTTGGCCGCGCGCAAGTTCGTTTCGCCCGCGGCGCTGGATGCGCGCCGCACGGCGCTGCAGGCCGCCGAGGCGCGCTTGCGGCAGTTGCGGGCGCAGGCCGAGGGCGCGGCCAACCAGGCTGGCTATACCCGCCTGGAGGCCCCCGCGGCCGGGGTGATCACGGCCGTACTGGCCGAGCCGGGGCAGGTGGTGGGCGCGGGGCAGCCGGTGTTCCGTCTCGCCCGCCCGGAAGCGCGTGAGGTGCTCATCCATGTGCCAGAGGGGCGCGCCGGCGCGTTGCGCCAGGGCATGCCCGCGGTGGTGCGGGCCTGGGCGGCTCCCGAGCGCGAGTATGCGGCACAGGTGCGCGAGATCGCGCCGGCGGCCGATGCCTCAACCCGGACCTTTGCGGTGCGCGTGGCGCTGGCTGAGGCCGATGCAGGCTTGCCGCTGGGGGCTACGGCAGGGGTGCGGTTTGCCATGCCCGAGGCGGGCGATGCGTTGCTGCTGCCGCTGGCAGCGCTCACCCGGCTGGACGATGCTGCGGCCACCGTATGGCTGGTTGATACCGACGGCAGGCTGGCGCCGCATGCGGTCGAGGTTGCGGCCTGGCGCGAGGATGGCGCCCTGGTTCGCGGCGGCTTGCCGTCACGGGCGAGGGTGGTGGTGGCCGGCGTGCATACCCTGGTCGAGGGCGAGCAGGTGCGCGCAGTGGAAGAGGGCGCGCCCGTGCTGCTGGACGTTGCACGATGAGCCTGCCCGAGCCCAGCCCGATCGGGAGCGGGCGCTTCAATCTCTCCGAGTGGGGGCTCAAGCACCGCGCTCTGGTGCTGTATTTCCTCATCGTGTCGACCCTGCTCGGGCTGTTTTCCTATGCCCGCCTGGGCCAGTCCGAGGACCCTCCGTTCACCTTCAAGGTGATGGTGATCCGCGCCGAGTGGCCCGGGGCGAGTGCGCTCGAAATGGCCGAGCAGGTCACCGACAGGATCGAGAAGAAGCTGCAGGAAATCGCACAGGCCGACGTCATCCGCAGCTACTCCAAGCCGGGCGAGACGATGGTGTTCTTCATCGTCAAGGACGCGACCCTTTCGCGCGACGTGCCCGACATCTGGTACCAGGTGCGCAAGAAGATCGGCGACATTGCCGGCACTTTCCCAGCAGGCGTGCGCGGGCCCTTCTTCAACGACGAGTTCGGTGATACCTATGGCAACCTCTTCGCGCTGGTCGGAGAGGACGTCAGCCATGCGGAGCTGAAGCGCCACGCCGATGCGATCCGCAGCGAGCTGCTGCGGGTGAAGGACGTTGCCAAGGTGAGCTTCTTCGCCGAGCAGCCGCAGCGCGTGTTCGTCGAGATCTCCAATGCCAAGCTCGCGACCTTCGGCCTGCGCCTGGACGACATCGTGGGCGCGCTTGCCCAGCAGAACGCGGAGACGGGTGCGGGTTTCTTCGAGACGGATGAGGAGCGCGTCTGGCTGCGCCCCTCGGGCCAGTTCGAGGATCTCGACGCGATCCGCGATACGGTGATCCGTGCCGCCGGGCGCAGCTTCCGGCTCGGTGATGTCGCGGAGGTGCGGCGCGGGTACGCCGACCCGCCGGGCGAGCGGCTGCGCTACATGGGGCAGGAGGCGCTCGGTATCGGCGTGTCGATGCGCAGTGGCGGTGACATCGTGGCGCTCGGTCGTCACCTCGACGAGGCGGTGGAGAAGATCGACGCCCAGTTGCCGGCGGGCATCCGGCTCGAACGTGTCGCCGATCAGCCACGCGCGGTCACGCGGGCGGTGAACGAGTTCGTCAAGGTGCTGGCCGAAGCGGTGATCATCGTCATGGCAGTGAGCCTGCTGTCGCTCGGCTTCCGCACCGGGGTGGTGGTGCTGGTGATCATTCCGGTGGTGCTGGCGATCACGTTCATGTTCATGCACCTATTGGACATCGGCCTGCACAAGATCTCCCTCGGCGCGCTGATCATCGCGCTTGGCCTGTTGGTGGACGACGCCATCATCGCGGTCGAGATGATGGCGAGCAAGATGGAGCAGGGCTGGGGCCGGGTGAGGGCGGCGAGCTACGCCTGGACCTCGACCGCGATGCCGATGCTCTCGGGCACACTGGTGACGGCGGCGGGCTTCCTGCCGGTGGCGCTGGCTGCCTCATCGGTGGGCGAGTTCACCCGCTCGATCTTCCAGGTCACGGTGACCGCGCTGCTGGTTTCGTGGATCGCGGCGGTGATCTTCGTGCCCTATCTCGGCTACTACCTGCTCCCCGACTTCAGCAAGCGCGCAGGCAAGCCCTCCTGGCTGGCGCGCCTGGTCGGCAAGTTGTGGCCGGCGATCGGGCGCCGCATGGCGGAGCACGACCTCCATGCCCACGAGCAGCACGACGAGTTTGCGATCTACCACACCGCCTTCTATAACCGCCTGCGCAGGCTGGTCGATGCCTGCGTGCGCCTGCGCTGGGTGGTGATCGTGCTCACGGTGGCGATCTTCGCAGCATCGCTGTTTGCGTTCGGGCGCTTCGTGCCGCAGCAGTTCTTCCCGGATTCGACCCGGCCCGAGCTGCTCGTCGATCTGCGCATGGCCGAGGGCGTCTCGCATCAGGCGACCGAGGCGGCGGTGCTGCGGCTGGAGGCCTTCCTGAGCGAGCAGGACGGTATCGAGAACTACGTGTCCTGGGTTGGCAGCGGCAGCCCGCGCTTCTACCTGCCGCTGGACCAGCAGTTGCCGCAGACCAGTTTCGCGCAGGTCGTCATCCTGACCGCCGGGCTGGCCGAGCGGGAGGCGTTGCGCGAGAAGCTGATCCGCCTGTTCCAGGATGAGCCCTGGCCCTTGCGCGGCATTGTCAACCGGCTCGAGAACGGGCCGCCGGTCGGCTTCCCGGTGCAGTACCGGGTGAGCGGGCCGGATCTTGGCGAGCTGCGCCGTCAGGCGCACGCCGTGGCCGAGGCGATGCGCGGCAATCCTCACCTGTCCAACGTGCATCTGGACTGGGAAGAGCCGTCCAAGGTGGTGCGCCTGGCCATTGATCAGGACAAGGCCCGCCTGCTCGGGGTGAGCACCCAGGACATTTCGAACCTGCTCGCAACCTCGCTGCAGGGCATGACCGTGACCCAGTTCCGCGAGGGCACCGAGACCATCGGCGTGGTGTTGCGCGGGGCGGAATCCGAGCGCGTTCACCTGTCCCAGCTGTCCGATCTGGCCTTGCCGGTGGCGGGCGGACGCAGTGTGCCGCTGGCGCAGATCGCGCGTCTGGAACACGACTTCGAGCCGGGCGTGATCTGGCGCCGCAACCGCATCCCCACCGTCACCGTGCGCGCCTCGCTCTACGGCGGCACGCAGCCTGCCGTCGTGGTGGGACAGCTGGCCGGGCAGATGCAGGGCATCCGCGACGCCTTGCCACTCGGTTACCGGCTTGATGTCGGCGGCTCTGTGGAGGAGAGCGCCAAGGGCACCACATCGGTCGGCGCCGGCATGCCAATCTTCGTGCTCGTCGTGCTCACGGTGCTGATGCTGCAGCTGCAGAGCTTCTCGCTCACCTTCATGGTCGTGCTGACGGCGCCGCTGGGCCTGATCGGCGTGACGGCCTTCCTGCTCGCGTTCAACAAGCCCTTCGGGTTCGTCGCCATGCTCGGCTCCATCGCTCTGTCGGGCATGATCATGCGCAACTCGGTGATCCTGGTGGACCAGATCCGTCAGGACATCGAGGCGGGGCGCACGCGTTGGGATGCGATCGTGGAGTCCACGGTGCGGCGTTTCCGCCCCATCATGCTCACCGCCGCCGCCGCCATCTTCGCCATGGTGCCGCTGTCGCGCAGCACCTTCTTCGGTCCGATGGCGGTGGCGATCATGGGCGGCCTGACGGTGGCCACCGTGCTCACCATCCTTTTCCTGCCGGCGTTGTACGCCGCGTGGTTCCGGGTAAAGCCTTCGCATGTCGAGCGCGGTGGCAGCGCGGATGGGGCTGCGGCTTCTGCGCTAGAATGACGCGGTTTGCCTGTACGGGTAACGCTAACAATTAGCGTGTGCTAATATTCTGCCGGGAGTCCCTGATGAATTTCGAGAAAGCGCGCTTCAACATGGTCGAGCAACAGATCCGCCCCTGGGAGGTGCTGGATCAGGACGTGCTCGACCTCCTGATGACGGTCAAGCGCGAGGAGTTCGTGCCTGCCGAACATCGCGAACTGGCCTTCGCCGACGTCGAGATTCCGATCGGCTGCGGGCAGGTGATGCTGAAGCCGGTGATCGAAGGCAAGGTGCTGCAGGCCCTGCGTCCGGCGAAGTCGGATTCGGTGCTCGAGATCGGCTCGGGTTCGGGCTATTTCGCCGCGCTGCTGGCCGCGCGTGCCGAGTGGGTGCGCAGCATCGAGATCGAGCCGGAGCTGGTCAAGCAGGCCAGCGCCAACCTCGAGCGCAGCGGTGTGGGCAACGTCGTGGTCATGCAGGGGGACGGCATCCATGGCTTCGCCGAGCGTGCGCCTTATGACGTGATTGCCGTTTCGGGTGGACTGTCCTCGGTGCCGCAGGCGCTGCTCGAGCAGCTCAAGGTCGGTGGCCGCCTGTTTGCATTTGTGGGGGAGGCGCCGGTGATGAAGGCCCGCCTGATCACTTGCGAGGCCGAAGGCCGCTTCCGCACCGAGGACATCTTCGAGACCGTGGTGCCGGTGCTGCGTAACGCCCCGGCGCGCGACCCGTTCAGCTTCTGAGCGACGCATGCAGCAGATCACTCCGCGCAAGCTTGCCGAACGACTGCAGGATGAAAGCCGGCCTGCACCCTTGCTGCTCGACGTGCGAGAAGCCTGGGAACTGCAGATCTGTCAGATCCCGGGGTCGGTGGCGATGCCGATGGGCAGCGTGCCGGCGCGCTACCTGGAGCTCGATCGCGAGCGCGAGACGGTGGTGATCTGCCATCACGGCGGGCGCAGCTGGCAGGTGTGCATGTTCCTCGAGCGCCAGGGCTTCTCCAATCTGGCCAATCTGTCTGGCGGCGTCGCCGGCTGGGCCAACGAGGTCGATCTGAACATGCCGCAATATTGACTGCGGCGCAGCACAACAGCGGAGCGGAGCACGATGAAGCGAATCCTGGCAGTTCTTGTCGCAGGCCTGTTTGCAGGGGGCACCGCGGCTGCGGACCTCATGCAGGTGTATCGGGACGCGGTTGCCAACGATGCGAAGTTCTCCGCAGCACGCGCGCAGTACGAGGCCGGGCAGGAGAAGGTGGTGCAGGGGCGTGCCGGTCTGCTGCCGCAGATCGGGATGTCGGCCAATACGACCCATAACGACTCCGAAATCACCCCCGCGACCGGCCCTGGACGGGACTACACCTACAATACCAACGGCTACGGTGTGCAACTCACCCAGCCCCTGTTCCGCTGGCAGAACTGGGTGCAGTACAAGCAGGGCGAACTGCAGACTGCGCTCGCGGAGACGCAGTTCGGTATCGCTCGCCAGGATCTCGTACTGCGGGTCGCAGAAGCCTATTTCAACGTGCTCAATGCACAGGATGCGTTGGCCGCGGTGACGCAGTTGCGTACCGCCGCCGCCGAGCAGCTCGAACTGGCGAAGACCAGCTTCGAGGTTGGTACGGTCACCATTACCGACGTGCATGAGGGGCAGTCGCGCTTCGATCTCGCCTCGGCGCAGGAGATCGCCGCGCAGAACCAGCTCGAGGTCGCGCGCCAGAGCCTGGCGCAGATCATCGGCAGCCAGCCCGAGCCGCTCGCCGGCCTGCGCGAGGGCGTGGCGCTGCAGCGTCCGCAACCCGAGAACATCGCCGACTGGGTCGCAGCGGCGGAGTCCGGCAGTTTTGGTGTGCAGGCCCAGCAACTCGCGCGCGAGATTGCTGCGCGAGAGGTCGAGCGTGCGCGTGCCGGCCACTTGCCGACGGTGGATATCGTCGCCAGCCATGGCGTCAACAATCGTCCGCAGCCGGGCACCGACCGCTCCGAGGCGACTTCGATCGGGCTGCAGCTGAATGTGCCGCTCTATGCGGGCGGGCGGGTTTCCTCGGTGTCGCGCGAGGCCGCGTCGCTGCGCATGAAGGCCGATGCCGATCTCGAGGATGCCCGTCGCACGGCTGCACTGCAGGCCCGCCAGTCCTGGCTGGGCGTGACCAGCGGCATGGCGCAGGTCAAGGCGCTCGAGGCGGCGCGGGTTTCGTCCATGTCGGCGCTCGACGCCAACAAGCTTGGCTACGAGGTCGGCGTGCGCATCAACATCGACGTGCTCAACGCGCAGACCCAGCTTGCCGACACATTGCAGCAGCTTTCGCGTGCGCGCTACGACACCCTGCTCGCACAGCTTCGCCTGAAGGCCGCAGCGGGTACGCTGGGCGAAGAGGACGTGCAGGCGATCAACGCCCTGCTCGCTCCCTGATCCGGTCACTCTGGCCCGGTCAGGGCAGGGTGCTGGCCTGCAGACTCTCCAGAACGGCAATCGTGCGCGCCGTCGCGCCTTGGTGCGTGGTGGCGAACGCCCGTCCGGCGGTCGCCATCGTCTCCCGCCGTGGCTTATCCCCGAGCAGTGCCGAGGCCTGGCGCATGCCTTCGTCTGCGTCCGAGGCGCGCAGCGCGGCTCCGGCGCGCACGGCATCTTCGGCAACGGCCTGGAAGTTGAAGGTATGCGGGCCGATCACCACCGGAGTGCCGGCCGCGCACGCCTCGATCAGGTTCTGACCGCCGAAGGGCAGCCAGCTGCCGCCGATCAGCGCGACGTCGGCAGCGGCATAGTAGGCGAACATCTCTCCCATCGAGTCTCCGAGCAGCACCCGTGTGCCTGCTGCGACGGCACCTTCTGCGCTGCGCCGCTGCAGCGCGACTCCACGGGCTGCGACCAGCGCCGCCACCTCGTCGAAGCGTTGTGGATGGCGTGGCACCAGCAGTAGCAGCGCGTTGGCCGGCGCGTGCCGGAGGAAGGCCTCCAGCATGGGTGCTTCCTCGCCCTCGCGCGTGCTGGCAGCGAGCACGACCGGCCGTGTGCCTGAGCGGGCGCGCAGGCGGTGTCCGCGTTCGAGCAGCGCATCGGGCGGGGTGATGTCGAACTTGATGTTGCCGGTGATGGTGACCTGTCGTGCGCCCAGCTGGCTCAGCCGGGCGGCGTCGGCCGCGGTCTGCGCGCCGACCGCGGCCAGCGCCTTCAGCGTCAGGCCGGTCAGAGCGGGGAGGCGGGCATAGCGGCGGGCCGAGCGCTCGGACAGCCGGGCGTTCGCGAGCATCACCGGAATGCGGCGGCGCTGACAGGCTGCGAGCAGGTTGGGCCACAACTCGGTCTCCATGATCACGCCGAAGCTTGGACGGAAGTGGCGCAGGAAGGCGTGCGCAAGAAAGCCGATGTCGTAGGGCAGGTAGGCGCACAGCACGCGCCGCTCGTCCCCGAACAGGCTGCGGCCGGTGTCGCGGCCGGTCGGTGTCATGTGGGTGAGCAGGATGCTGTGCTCGGGCCAGCGTGCGAGCAGCGCGCGCACGAGGGGCTCCGCGGCACGGGTTTCACCGACCGACACAGCATGCACCCAGATCACCTGGGCCGGTGCGCGCATTTGGTAGCATGCGAAGCGTTCGCCCAGATTGCGCAGGTAATCCGGCTGTCGCCGCGCGCGCCATGCCAGGCGCAGCAGCACGAAGGGCAGGGCGAGCAACCACAGTAGGGTATAGGGCAGGCGCTTGAGCATCGGATCGGGAGAGGGCGCGACGCGCGCCAGTATACGCAAGCTGCGCAGTGGGCGCCCTGAACACGAAAGCGCCGCCTGTCCGAGATTTCATCTCCGGTTGGCAAGGCAGCGGCGCCGTTCAGGGGCCGGACGACTGCAATCTCGCTGCAATGCGCTCACAGGATGCGTGCATGCGATAATCCCTGCCAACTTTCCCGTTGCGACGCCCATTCTCATGAAGATCCTCGTCACCGGTGCCGCCGGTTTCATCGGCATGCACACCACCCTGCGCCTTCTTGCCCGCGGCGATGAGGTCGTGGGACTCGACAATCTGAACGACTACTACGACCCCACGCTCAAGGAGGCGCGCCTGGCGAAGCTGCGGCCCCATGCCAGCTTCCGCTTCGTCAAGATGGATGTGGCTGACCGCCCCGGCATGGAAAAGCTCTTTGCCGAAGAGCGCTTCGATCGCGTGATTCATCTCGCGGCGCAGGCGGGGGTGCGCTATTCGCTGCAGAACCCGCACGCCTATGTGGACAGCAATCTGGTCGGCTTCATGAACATCCTGGAAGGGTGCCGGCATTCACGGGTGCAGCACCTGGTCTACGCGTCGAGCTCCAGCGTCTACGGCGGCAACACGAAGATGCCCTTCTCCGAGCGCGACAGCGTCGACCATCCGGTCAGCATCTATGCAGCCACCAAGAAGGCCAACGAGCTGATGGCGCACACCTACAGTCATCTGTACGGCCTGCCCACCACCGGGCTGCGCTTCTTCACCGTGTATGGGCCCTGGGGTCGGCCGGACATGGCGCTTTTCCTGTTCACCAAGGCGATGCTCGAAGGCCGCCCGATCGACGTCTTCAACCACGGCCGCATGAGGCGCGACTTCACCTATGTGGACGACATCGTCGAGGGCGTCCTGCGCACGCTGGATCATGTTGCCGAGCCGGACCCGGCCTTCGACCCGATGCAGCCCGATCCTGGCACCGGCAGCGCGCCTTATCGCGTGTTCAACATCGGCAACCATGATCCGGTCGACCTGATGGAGTTCATCGCCGCGATCGAGGAGGCACTGGGGGTGACGGCGGAGAAGAACTTCCTGCCCCTGCAGGACGGAGATGTGCCCGCGACCTACGCCGACACCGCCGCGCTCAACGCCTGGACCGGCTTCGCGCCGGCGACCAGCGTGCGCGAGGGGGTGGGGCGGTTCGTGGCCTGGTACCGCGAGTACTATCGGGTCTGATCTGGGCGTGGGGGAGGCCCCCCACACATCGGAACTTGATCCGCGGCTGGCCCCGGGCCGCTGCGACAGGAAAAGATGGCAACCTACGCAATCGGAGACATCCAGGGCTGCTATGCGCCACTCGAGCGCATGCTCGACCGGATCGCGTTCGATCCCGCAGGGGACCGGCTGTGGATCGTGGGCGACCTCGTCAACCGTGGGCCGGAGTCGTTGCGCGTGCTTCGCCTGCTGCGCGATCTCGGCGATGCCGCAAGCATCGTGCTCGGCAATCACGATCTCTACCTGCTGATGATCGATGCCGGCCTGAAACGCAGCCTCGGCGATGACACCCTGTACCAGGTGCTCGAAGCGCCTGACCGTGAGGAACTCATCGACTGGCTTTCCTGCCTGCCGTTGCTGCGCGTGCAAGGCGAGTACGTGCTGGTGCACGCCGGTCTGTTGCCGGGGTGGACGGTGACGCGTGCCGAAGCCCTGGCAGGCGAGGTGTCGGCGGCGCTTGCGGGGAAGAGGGCAAAGGAGTTTCTCCTCAATCTCGCGGGAAACCAGCCCGAGCGCTGGTCGGACGGCTTGCGCGGATGGGATCGCCTGCGGGTGATCGTCAATGCGATGACGCGGCTGCGCTTCTGCTCTGCAGAGGGGCGCATGGATTTGCGTGCGAAGGGGGCACCACAGAAGGCGCCGCCAGGCATGATGCCGTGGTTCCGCGTGCCCGGGCGGGAAAGCCTGACACACACCATCGTATGCGGCCATTGGTCGGCGCTCGGCTTTTATCGCGAGCCGGGTCTGATTGCGCTCGACTCGGGCTGTGTGTGGGGTGGCAAACTCACTGCCCTGCGCATCGAGGACGGCGCCGTGTTCCAGGTGCCTGGCTGATCCGGAAGCGCTGAGAAGCGAACTGGCGCGGGTTTGAAGGCGTCCCAAGGCGATTTGAAGGCGCTCGTGCGCGGCACTCCAGCGGCCTCAGTCGGGCAGTTCGACGCCGATCGCAGCGGCGATCTCGCTGCGCGCGCGGACGGCAAGGACGCGGCGATCGGCTCCGTCCGTGGTGGCGATCGGCTCGGCCACCGTGATGCGGGCGAGGGTCTTGCGCCGGGCGACGATGTTCGCCACACACGCACCGAGGCTCATCTCGCCGATATACGCCGGCGCGCTGCTGAAGTGATCCTCGGGTGTGCGGTACTGCAGGGCCAGCGTCTGCACCGCATGACCGCAGGCGATTGCCGGCTGCAGCAGCGCCGCATGGAAGTGCAGCAGCGTGCCGCCGTCCGTGGTCGTGCCTTCCGGGAAGATCGCCACGTTGTTGCCAGTGTCGAGCAGCGCCGCGGTTTCGGCATTGATGATGCGGGCGTGACCACGGCTGCCCCGGCGCAGGAAGATGGTGTCGTTGCGGGCGGCGAGCCAGCCGATCACCGGCCAGTCGCGCACTTCGGCCTTGGAAACGAAGGCTGCGGGCGCGAGTGCGTTGATCACGAAGATATCCACCCAGGATATGTGGTTCGCGATCAGCATGCAGCCCGGGGCGATTGGGCAGCCACGATGCTCGAGGCGGATGCCGAGAACCTCCAGCATGCGTGCCGACCAGCGCTGGCGCAGCGCTCTGCGTCGCGCTGCGCTGCAGAAGGGGTAACGCAGCGCTACGGTCGCCACGCCCCGGGCAAGGAGCAGAGCGAGGTGCGTATAGCGCCAGGCGCGAAGCAGGCGAGGTGTGGTGGCCTCCCGTCCGTTCGGGGAGGCTTCGCGGAGGTCTCGCGCATCCTCGCCCGAGCCCATGGCGCCGGGCGAGCGGGTAGGTGCTGTGCAGGCGTTCGTGGTCATCGCGGACGTGTGGTCGGGAGGAGATCGGAGTGGTGTCTTCAGTCCTTGCGTCCCATGAAGTGGCGCGCATAGCGCTCGTCGAACCGCCCGACGGGCATCAGGATGGGCAGGTCGGCGGTGTTGAAGTCAGGGTCCCAGGCGGGCGCGCCGCAGATCCAGGCTCCTGCACGCAGGTAGCCCTTGATGAGCGGGGGCGCGTCGACCTCGAGATCGCCACGCAGCTTGTCGAGCGGCAGCGGATTGCGCGGAAACACGTGGTATTCGAGCGGCGCCATATGCGCCTGGCCGAGCCGATTATACAGGCTGGCCGCGCGGTGGCCGCCGTCCCCCATGGCGATCGATGCGCAGCCGATGAGGTAGTCGTAGCCGTTCTCCAGCATGTAGCGGGCGAGTCCGGACCACAGCAGTGCGATCACGGCGCCGCTGCGATACTCCGCGTCGATGCACGAGCGCCCGATCTCGACCAGACGGCTGCGCAGATGCTGAAGGCGGGTCAGGTCGAATTCGTTCTCCGAATAGTAGCCGCCCACGCGCCGCGCCGCGGAGGGTGAGAGGATGCGGTAGGTGCCGACGATGCGTCCAGCCGCCTCGTCGCGCACGATGAGATGCTCGCAGAAGGGGTCGTAGATGTCGCGGTCGACGCCGGGTGTGCGGGTCGGCAGGCGTGCCCCCATCTCCTCGGAGAAGACGCGGTAGCGCAGCCGCTGGGCCTCGAGGATTTCGGTCTCGCAGCTTGCAAGGCTGACGTTCAGGCGTCGCGGCGCGCGCGCCGGGCTTTCCTGGCGGGGCTGGATGTGCTGGAGCATGGTGTCCTTCCGTCCTGTTCGGGTCGGACCATTCTCGAAAGCCTGTGTTGCGACGCGTTGACGTGCCCGTTACGATGGGGTGACGACCATGAACGACAAGGAGTTGCCTGGGCATGACAGTGAGCGATCACGACGAGAACTGTGTTTTCTGCCGCATCGTCCGCGGTGAGTTGCCTGCCGCGAAGGTGTACGAGGATGCGCATACGCTGGCGATCATGGATATCCAGTCGGTCAATCCGGGGCACATGCTTGTGCTCGTCAAGCCGCACCGGGCGAACGTCTATGCGCTCGACGATGAACTGGCTGGCGCGGTTTTTCGCACCGCCGCGCGCATGGCGCGCGTGGTCAAGCGTGCCACCGGCTGCCAGGGTGTGACCCTGCTCCAGGCCAACGAGAAGGCGGGTGCGCAGACCATGTTCCATTTCCACATCCATGTGCTCCCGCGCTGGGAGGGGGACGGCATGGAACTGGCCTGGCCGGTGAAGAATCCGCTGCGCGAGGCGCTGGAGGCGATGGCGGAGAAGCTCAGGACCACACTCGCCGACGGAGACTGAGTGCGGCACGGCTGCGAGCTGGCTCCGCGCCGCTGCGTCGGCATGGGCTGTTCGCGTGGGAGCGCGGCAGGGGCGGGGCGGCAAGGGGCGGGCTGCGTATAATCGCGGTTTCGATCCTCTCGGCCCTCCCGCCCATGTCCATCCTCGTCTGTGGATCGGTCGCCTACGACTCGATCATGGTCTTTCATGACCGCTTCAAGAACCACATCCTCCCTGAGCAGATCCATATCCTGAACGTTTCCTTTCTGGTGCCCGACATGCGCAGGGAGTTCGGCGGCTGCGCAGGCAACATCGCCTACAACCTGAAGTTGCTGGGCAGCGATCCAAGAATCGTGGCGACCGTGGGTGAAGATGCCGGTCCTTACCGTGCGCGCATGCGTGCGCTTGGCCTGCGCGAGGACTTCGTGCGCGAGGTGCCGGGGACCTTCACGGCGCAGGCCTTCATCACCACCGATCTCGACGACAACCAGATCACTGCGTTTCACCCGGGGGCGATGTTCCACTCCCACCTCAACGATGTTCGCGAGGCAGAGGGTGCGACCCTGGGCATCGTCTCGCCCGATGGTGCGGACGGGATGCTGCGCCACGCCGACGGATTCGCTGCGGCGGGCGTGCCCTTCGTGTTCGATCCTGGCCAGGCGCTACCGATCCTCGGTAGCGAGGCGTTACTGAAATGCCTGCAACAGGCGCGCTACTGTACGGTCAATGACTACGAGGCCCGCCTGATGTGCGACAAGACCGGACGCAGCGAGGAGGAACTCGCGCGCGAGGTCGAGGCGCTGGTCGTGACCTTGGGTGCCGAAGGGTCGCGCCTGTACTGGAGGGGCGAGCGCCATGTCGTTCCCGCGGTGCAGGCCGATGCGGTCGTCGATCCCACCGGCTGCGGGGATGCCTATCGTGCAGGTCTGCTGCACGGCATTGCCAGCGGCTGGGACATGGTCAAGAGCGCGCGTCTGGCAGCGGTCATGGGGGCGATCAAGATCGCCCATCGCGGCGGACAGAATCATCAACCCACGCGGACGGAGATCGGATCCCGCTTCCGCGCGGCCTTCGGGGAGGAGCTATGGTGAGTCGAAAGGGCATGAAGATGCAGGCGGCAGTCGGTGCGATGCTGGCGGCCCTGGTCCTCGGCGGTTGCGCGCAGGGGCTGGGGGGCGGGACGTATTCGCGTACGGAGGCAAGGCGTGCCATGACCGTGCAGTTCGGTACGATCGAGTCCGTGCGCGCGGTGCAACTCGAAGGCACGAAGACGCCGGTGGGCTCGGTGGCCGGCGCCGCGGTCGGCGGCATCGCGGGCAGCACGATCGGCGGCGGCCGGGGACAGGCGGTAGCGACGGTGATCGGTGCAGTCGTGGGCGGTGTCGCGGGCGCGGCGGTTGAGGAAGGCGCGACGCGCACGCCGGGCGTGGAAGTGACGGTGCGCCTCGACAATGGGCAGTTTCTCGCTGTAGTGCAGGCGGATGAAGGTGAGCGCTTCCGGGCGGGTGAGCGGGTGCGCGTGTTGCGGGACGGCGGAACGACGAGGGTGTCGCGCTGACGCCTTCGTGCGCCTGATGGCGTCGTGGTCTTATCCGGCCGGGGCCTTGCGGGGCCCCGGCTGCGTTTACGCGCCGTTCATGGGTAGAAGGCGTAGATGCGGTAGCCGGTGGGGGCGATTCCGGTCGTTTCGAAGGGGATGCGCAGGTCGACCAGCCTGCGTGCGGCGAAGGCCGGCGCGCTGCGAGTCTCCGCCAGCCACTCCGCGGGCGCGAGCACGCGGCGCGAAATCGGGTTGTCGCCGGCGTCGGTCAGCGTCAGTTCGAGATGGGGCCATTGCTGCGCGTACTGGGCGCGGTTGTTGAGCGTTGCGCGGAGCATGTAGTACCCGGGCTTTCCAGGCTCGGCTTGCAGGTCGGATGCCTCGATGGCGATCTGCTCTGCGTCGCGTGGGTAGGGAACGATGCAGCCGATGCGCGCGCAGGTCTGCTCCAGCACCGGGCGCAGGCCGGGAAGTTCGCGTGCGATGTCGGTCCGGTACAGGTAGACGGCCTGGGCGCCCAGGCCAATCGCCATCAGCAGCACCAGTACGCGGCCCAGGGCATTCGCCAGCGGGCTCCGGGCCTGCGTCGGTCGCCCGTAGGTGGCATCCAGGCGGGCGAGGTCGGGTTCTGCGGAATCCGCTTCGGATCGATCCGCTTCGCGCTGTGCCATCGACGCCGTCCGGACCGCACTGGGGGGCTCGGGGGAGGCGGGGGCCTCGGAAGGCTCCGGGATGGCGATGGCTCGTGTGCTTGAGAAGGCCCCCGTGCTGTCCGCGGTCATCGGGTGCTGGCTGCGGTCGAATGCAGGCAGCGGTGCTTCTGCCGGCGACGGTTGAGCGGACGGCCGGCCGCGGAGGGCATCGTCGAGCGCTGGGTCTGAATCGTTGTTCGTGGCGCGCCGTACATGGCGCAATACCTCGGGGAAATGCGGCGCAGCCTGTTCCGTTCGGGCTGGTGGAGCGAGTTCGAACTCGGTCACAGGGGGCGCGAGGCCGGCTTCATCGAAGGGCGCTGGGGGCGGCGTGTCCTGCGCCGCATCGAATGGGCTGCCCGGGATGTCGAAATCCAGTGTCGTCAGCGATGCGGGCGCCGTCGGCGCGCCCTGTGCGGACTGCGTCTGGACCTGCGGAGGGGGCTGCCTGGCAGCAGCACGGGCTTCCTCCCTTTTGGCTTCTGTGGGTGGCTCGAAGGCGTGCGCGCGCGCGTTGAAGGGATGGAAGCAGTGCCCGCAGCGGACTTCGCCGCCTCGTGCGTCCAGCTGTTCCGGGCGAAGCCGGAACACGGTCTGGCAGGCAGGGCAGCGCGTGAGCATCATGGCCCCGGGCGGCGCCCTTCCAGTCTCACCCAGCCCTCGAGCGTGGCGCCGGCCCGCAGGGTGATGAATGGCGCCCAGGCCTCGATGACCTGCTCGGCCTGGCTCTCCAGCACGCCGGACAGTGCGACCTGACCGCCCGGTGCGACGCGTGCCGCGATCGCCGGGGCGAGTACGCACAGCGGGTTGGTGAGGATGTTCGCCACGACGCACTCGAAGGTCTCGCCGGTGGGCTGTGCGGAGTGCTGCAGCCGCAGCCGTACCCGGTTGCGCTCGGCGTTGTCCCGCGCAGCCTCGACCGCCTTCTCGTCGATATCGATCCCGAGCACGTCGCCTGCGCCCAGGCGTGCCGCCGCGATGCCGAGGATGCCCGAGCCGCAGCCGTAGTCGAGTACGCTGCAGCCGGGCGTAACGGTGTCGCACAGCCATTCCAGGCACAGCCGGGTGGTGGGGTGCGAACCGGTGCCGAAGGCCATGCCCGGGTCGAGCTCGATGTTGATTGCATCTGCGTCCGGCGCCTCATGCCACGAGGGCACGATCCACATGCGATCGGTGATGCGGATCGGGTCGAACTGGCTCTGGGTGAGCTGCACCCAGTTCTGTTCGGCCAAGGTTTCGGTCGAGAACGGCGGCACGGCCGCGAAGCCCGCTGCGCTCGCCGCCTCGCCCAACATGGCGGCGAGCGTCTCGCCGCCGGTGTCGCCGTCGAACAGCGCGATCACCTTGCTGTGCGCCCACAGGCTGGTGGGCAGATGGCCGGGTTCGCCGAACTGCGGTGTCTCGGCCTCGGTCCCGGCGTCGGCATCCTCGATGGAGACGGACAGGGCGCCCGCCTCCATCAAGGCATCGGAGAGTGCTTCGGCCTTGTCGGCGTCGGCCTGCAGGGTGACCGAGATCCACATCGTGTGTCAGCCCTGGACTTCGTTGCGGTCGGCGAGCTTGTGCTCGAGATAGTGGATGCTGGTGCCGCCTTCGACGAAGCGCGGGTCGAGCATCAGCGTCTGGTGCAGCGGGACGTTGGTCTTGATGCCTTCGACCATCATCTCCGACAGCGCGATGCGCATGCGCCGGATCGCCTGGTCACGCGTGTCGCCGTAGGTGATCAGCTTGCCGATCATCGAGTCGTAGTGCGGCGGCACCGTGTAGCCGTTATAGACGTGCGAGTCCACGCGTACGCCGGGGCCGCCCGGGGTATGCCAGTTGGTGATGCGCCCCGGCGAGGGCGTGAATTTGAACGGATCCTCGGCGTTGATGCGGCACTCGATGGCGTGTCCGCGGAACGCGATGTCGCGCTGGCGGAACCACAGCTTTTCGCCGGCAGCGATACGGATCTGCGCCTGCACGATGTCGATGCCGGTGATGAGTTCGGTGACCGGGTGCTCGACCTGCACGCGGGTGTTCATCTCGATGAAGTAGAACTCGCCGTTCTCGAACAGGAACTCGAAGGTGCCGGCGCCACGGTAGCCGATCTTGCGGCACGCCTCGGCGCAACGCTCGCCCACGGCGGCGATTGCCTTGCGGTCGATGCCCGGCGCGGGCGCCTCCTCGATGACCTTCTGGTGGCGGCGCTGCATCGAGCAGTCGCGTTCGCCCAGATACACGGCGTTGCCGTGCTGGTCGGCCAGTACCTGGATCTCGACATGGCGCGGGTTCTCGAGGAACTTCTCCATGTACACGACCGGGTTGTTGAACGCGGCCTGGGCTTCGGTGCGCGTGGTGGTCACCGCGTTGAGCAGGGCGGCTTCGGTGTGCACCACGCGCATGCCGCGACCGCCGCCGCCGCCGGCCGCCTTGATGATGACCGGGTAGCCGATCGCGCGCGCGATCTTGACGATCTCTTTCGGGTCGTCGGGCAGGGCGCCGTCGGAGCCGGGTACGCAGGGCACGCCGGCGGCCTTCATCGCGTCCTTGGCTGAAACCTTGTCGCCCATCAGACGGATGGTCTCGGGGCGCGGCCCGATGAAGACGAAGCCGGACTGCTCGACGCGTTCGCCGAAGTCGGCGTTCTCGGACAGGAAGCCGTAGCCGGGGTGGATGGCCTCGGCGTCGGTCACCTCGGCAGCCGAGATGATGGCCGGCACATTCAGGTAGCTCTGCAGCGAGGGCGGTGGGCCGATGCACACCGACTCGTCGGCGAGACGGACGTACTTGGCGTCGGTGTCCGCCTCCGAGTGCACCGCCACGGTCTTGATGCCGAGCTCGCGGCATGCGCGCAGGATCCGCAGGGCGATCTCTCCGCGGTTGGCGATCAGGATCTTCTCGAACATCGTGCGTGCGCTCAGTCGATGACGAACAGGGGCTGGCCGTACTCGACCGGCTCGCCGTTCTCGACCAGGATGGCCTTGATGACGCCGGCCGCGTCAGCCTCGATTTCGTTCATCAGCTTCATCGCCTCGATGATGCACAGTCGGTCGCCTTCGGAGACCGACTGGCCGATCTCGACCAAGGGCTTGGCGCCTGGCGAACTGGCGCGATAGAAGGTGCCGACCATGGGTGACTTGACGATGTGGCCGCTGGGGAGCGCACTGCTGACGTGGGCGGCCGGCGCGTCACCCGCCACCAGCGCGGCCGGTGCGGGCGCCGAAGCGGGAAGCTGGGCGTAATAGGTGGTCGGTGCTGCCGGACTGTGCTTGGCGATACGGACTTTTTCCTCGCCTTCGGTGACCTCGAGTTCGGCGATGCCCGACTCCTGGACGAGGTCGATGAGTTTCTTCAGCTTGCGCAGATCCATGATGTTCTCCGGACGCGACCGTCAGTGAAGTGTGCTTGACGGCCTGGGGTGACTGGTATTCGCGGGCCCGTCGGTTTGCGGCGGGCCGGGGGCGTCGATGAGCCGACGCGGGGCGAAGCATGACGTGCCAAGACGGCGGCGTCGCCATCTGTCGCAGTGCGTGCCTGAGGGCGAGCCCTTCAACGCTGTGGGGGTGGCCGCATTTGTTGTTTTGCGTGCTTCATGCCTGCAAGTTTGACGCATTTCGCGGCATTTTGTCCACGTTGGGTGCCGGTTTGCGCAGGCGCATCAAGTGCGGCACGAGGATTTTTGTGCGCGGATTGTGCGCCCGAGTCTCGTCCATCGCAAGCGATCCCGCGCGGTCGCACGTCCGCAACGGGTCGGGGCGACACACCGGAACGATGCAGCACGAAGCGCGCGCAAGGGCAGATCAGAAGGGGGCGGGCGGCGTGTCCGTGGCGAGTCCGTCCGCGAGCAGCGCCTCGACCTGGGCGAGCCGTGCGCGATCCTGGCCGCGGCGCGGGCTGCGCTCGGCAGACGAGGGGTAGATGGAGACCTTCACCGGCACCTCTCCCCAATCGAAGCTCAGCACGGCCTCGGGTGCATGCGGTGCGGGCCGTCTCGGCTCGCGGTGTTCGTAGGGGAAGTCCTGGTTGAGGAAGAAGATCTCCACGTCCTTCGTGCTTTCCGGAAAGATCTCGATCTCCAGTTCGGAGTAGCGCCCCGCGGTGCCGTCGAGTGCGCCGCCGGTCAGATAGGGGCGGAAGTCCGCAAGCAGGCGCATCACTTCGACGGCGGCGCTGCGCATCTCGAACAGGCGCTCGGGCTGCTCCTCGTCCTGGTAGAGCGCCAGCCATGCGCGCAGTTCGGCTTCGACCTCGCTGTTGTTGGGGAGCGCGTCCAGGTCGGTCGCGCCCAACTGCTTGGCGGCCTTGCGTTTGGCGAAGCCGAAGTCGCTGATGCCGTCTTCGGCCATCATGCGCGCGGCCAGCGCGGCGATCTCGCGCCGCAGGCCGCCACTGCGTAGGGATTGGGCGTGTGAGGGCATGGTCGGGCTCGGGTAGAATGCGCGTCCATTGTACACGGGCGGATTGCAGCTGCATGACCGCCCCGTGTCGCGCGGCGCCGACCTCCTCGCAACGCCTCGCAACCCTTCCGGCGCGCTCTTGCGGCGCGCTCGCGGCATCCTCGGAGCGACTTCGCCATGCATCTCCACATCCTCGGTATCTGCGGCACCTTCATGGGCGGCGTCGCGCTGCTGGCGCGTGCGGCCGGCCACAAGGTCACTGGATGCGACGCCAATGTATACCCGCCCATGAGCACCCAGCTCGAGGCGCAGGGTATCACCCTGATCGAAGGCTACGATGCCGCCCAGGTCGATCTGGCGGCCGATGTATTCGTCGTGGGCAATGCCGTCTCACGCGGCAATCCCTTGCTCGAGGCGATCCTCGACCGCGGCCTGCCCTACGTCTCCGGCCCGCAATGGCTGGCCGAGCATGTGCTCGCCGGACGCTGGGTGCTGGCGGTGGCCGGAACCCACGGCAAGACGACCACCACCTCGCTGCTGGCCTGGATGCTTGAGGATGCGGGGCTGAACCCGGGCTTTCTCGTGGGCGGCGTGCCGCAGAATTTTGGCGTGTCGGCGCGCCTCACGGAATCGCCCTTCTTCGTCATCGAGGCGGACGAGTACGACACTGCCTTCTGCGACAAGCGCTCGAAGTTCGTGCATTACCGGCCGCGCACCGCGATCCTGAACAATCTCGAGTTCGACCATGCCGATATTTTCGTCGACCTGGCGGCTATCGAGACCCAGTTCCATCATCTGGTGCGGACCATTCCCGCCTCCGGTCGCATCGTGGCGAATGCGCGTGAGGACAGCCTGAAGCGTGTGATCGGGCGCGGTTGCTGGTCGGAACTGGAGTGGTTCAACGACCCCGCGCAGTGGACCGCGCAGGCGGGGGGGTGCGATGCCGAGGCAGTGTTCGCGCTCGCCGGGACGGAGCAGGGACGGGCGGAACTGCCGCTGGCCGGCAGCCATAACCGCGAGAACGCCCTGGCCGCGGTCGCTGCGGCGCGTCATGTGGGGGTCGCCCCGGCCCAGGCGATCGCCAGCCTCGCGCGCTTCGCGGGCATCCGGCGCAGGCTGGAACTGCGCGGAACGGTGGTGGGCGTGCGCGTGTACGACGACTTCGCGCATCACCCGACGGCGATCGCGCTGACGGTGGAGGGTTTGCGCCGCCGCGAGCCCGGGGGACGTATCCTCGCCGTGCTGGAGCCGCGCTCCAATACCATGAAGATGGGCACCATGAAGGCGCAGCTTCCCGCCAGCCTCGAGGCGGCCGACGCGGTGTTCTGCTACGCCCAAGGGCTGGACTGGGACGTTGCGGCCGCACTCGAGCCGCTGGGGGAGCGGGCACGGACGTATGTGGCGCTCGAACGCCTGGTGGACGACGTGGTCGCTGCCGCCCGGGGCGGAGACCACGTGCTGGTGATGAGCAACGGCGGCTTCGGCGGGGTGCATCAGAAGCTGCTGGACGCGCTCGCCGCGCGCGCGCCGAACGCAGCCACCTGAGCCCTGCGGCCGGGAGGCTGCCGGCTGCTGCCTCCCGGCCGGCGCCCTGCGTGGGCGCGGCCGGAGGTGCCGCTCAGCGCTTCGCGTTGGTGGGGTTGTCGCGGCGGCGGGCTTCTTCTTCGCTGATGTACTCGAACACGCGCACGACCTTGCGTACCCCCTTGCTGGTGCGGGCGATCTCTGCGGCCGCATCGGCCTCGGCGCGGGTGACGATGCCGAGCAGGAACACGACGTTCGCCTCGGTCACGACCTTCACGCTGTGCGCCGAGAAGCGCTGTGCATCCACGAAGCGGGCCTTGACGTTGGAGGTGATCAGGGTGTCGTTGGCCCGCGCGGAGAGCGTGGAATTCGGACCAACCACGACTTCGTTGACGACGCCGCGTACGTTCTCGACCCCGGCCACGACCTCATTGAGCTGCGCGCGCATGTTCTCGCTCGGCGCCTCGCCGGTAAGCAGCACGTTGCGGTTGTACGAGGTCACGTTCACGTGTGCCATGTCGCCGAGTCGCTCGCGGATGCGCGCAGACACCTTCCACTCGATGCCTTCGTCCTCGACGTAGGTGCCGCTCGTGCGCCGATCGGCAACCATGGCGGCGCCGGCGCCGACGCCGGTGGCGACCACTGGGAAGCAGCCCTGGAGCAGCGGCAGGGCCGCAACGCCAAGGGCGAGAAGGATCCGGCGCCGGCCGATGTGCGGCGTGTCCTTGTCGAGGGTGGGCTGCGGGGTGAGGGATGTATTCATCAGTCTTCTTCTCCGAGTAAGACACAGTCGATACCGTCGCACAGGCAGTGCAGAATGAGCAAGTGCAGTTCCTGGATGCGCGCGGTGCGTGTGGCGGGTACGTCGAGCAGGATGTCGGCAGGGGTCAGGATTTCTGCGATCGCCGTGGCCTGGGCCCCGGTGAGTGCGATGACGCGCATGTCGCGTTCGTGTGCGGCCTGGATGGCGCCGAGGACGCGCGCGCTGTCGCCGCTGTGCGATAGCGCAACGAGCAGGTCGCCCGGGTGGCCGAAGGCAGCAATCTGGCGCTCGAAGAGCGCCTGCGGGTCGATCCCGGCGGTACCGGGCGCGAGGGTGGACGCGTCCGCGCTGAGCGCCATCGCCGCGAGCGCCGGGCGCTCGAGCTCGAATCCGTTGACGAGTTGCGCGGCGAAGCGGCGTGCGTCGCCTGCCGAGCCGCTGCCGCCGCAGACCATCACCTTGCCGTTCTCGAGCAGACAGGCGGTGATCAGCTCAACCGCGCCGGCGATCGGCGCCGCAAGCAGCTCGAGCGCCTCGAGCGTGCTGCGCATGTTGTCTTCGAACTGATGCGAGATGCGGTCGATGAGGTTCATGCCCATGGCCTTGCGTACAGGGCGACGGAGTCTAGCACGCCGCTTCAGCTGGCATCGAAGGCGCCGCGTAACCAGGTGATTCGGGCGGGGTCGAGCGCGTCGAGCAGCACGGCGTCGAAGCGGCAGGGTGCGCCCCACTGATGGCGCCCGGCGCCGCCCAGCCACCACTGCGCCGCAATCAGTACGCGCCGCCGTTTGGCGGCGGTGATGCTCGCAGCGGCCCCGCCAAAGCGGCCGCTGCTGCGCAAACGGACCTCGACGAACACCACCTCGCCGTGTTCCGCGCAGATGAGGTCCACCTCGCCGCCGCGGCAGCGCACGTTGCGCGCCAGCACACGCAGACCGTTGCGCTCGAGATGGGCGGCGGCAAGCGCTTCCGCAGCGGCGCCGCGCGCTTGCGCGGGGGTTCGGCGTGCGTCGATACTGTCCGTCCGTGTGCGGCCCTGATGGCCGCTGGTCCCTTGCCAGAGATCTTTCGTTCCGCTCATGCCTGCCTCCATCTCCCTGCCCGAACGCCCGCTTTCAAGTACGCCGTCATTGTATGTGGTGGCGACGCCGCTCGGGAATCTTCATGACATCAGCCTGCGTTCGCTTGCGGTCCTGGGGGCGGTCGATGTCGTGGCGGCCGAGGACACGCGCCACACCCAGCGCCTGCTCGATGCGTTTGGTCTGCGCGTGCGTACCATGGCGGTGCATCAGCACAACGAGCAGGCGGCCGCTGGGCAACTGATCGATCGGCTTGCCGCCGGGCAGCATGTGGCGCTGGTGAGCGATGCCGGAACGCCGGCGGTTTCGGATCCAGGGGCGCGGCTGGTGGCACGGGTGCGGGCGGCAGGCCACCCCGTGGTGCCCTTGCCCGGAGCATGCGCTGCGGTTGCCGCGCTCTCGGTGTCGGGTTTTGCGGAGGGGGGCTTCCGTTTCGTGGGCTTCCTGCCCGCTCGTCCGGCGGCGCGCGCGAGCGCCCTGTCGGTATTGCGGGACGAGCGTGCGACGCTGGTGTTCTATGAGGCGCCGCATCGTGTCGTGGAGTCGGTGACGGACATGGTGGCGGCCTTTGGAGGTGCGCGCGAGATCGTCGTCGCGCGGGAGATGACCAAGCTGCACGAACAGATCGTGCGCATGGCGCTGGCGGATGCGCCGGCCTGGTTCGCGGCCGACCCCAACCGCGTTCGGGGTGAGTTCGTACTTGTGGTGGAGGGGGCGCCAGCCGCGGAAGGGCTGGATGCGGAGGCCGTCCGCGTGCTGGATCTGCTGCTGGGCGCCCTGCCGGTGAAGAGTGCAGCGCAGCTTGCTGCGGACATCTGCGGCGCACCGCGCAAGGCCCTGTATGCGCTGGCGCTGGCGCGCCGCGCGGATGCCAGCGAGCGTGATGAGGTGGACGAGGACGGTTGACCATGGCCCGGTGGCCACGGCCCGGAAGTCCGCGCGAAAGCCTATAATTCGGCCACCCAACAAGGAATTGCCATGCAATCGATCACTCTTGTCCGTCCCGACGACTGGCACCTCCATGTGCGGGACGATGCCGCGCTCGAAGCCGTCGTGCCGCACACCGCGGCGCGCTTCGGTCGCGCACTGATCATGCCCAACCTCAAGCCGCCGGTGACGAGCACTGCGCAGGCCCTGGCGTACCGCGAGCGCATCCTCGCTGCGGTGCCGGGGGCGGCGTTCGAGCCTCTGATGAGCCTGTACCTCACCGACAATCTCGATCCGGACGAGATCGACCGGGCGCAGGACAGTGGGCGCATCGTCGCCTGCAAGCTCTACCCGGCGGGTGCGACCACCAACTCCGACGCAGGCGTGACGGCGATCGACAGGATCTATCCGGTGCTCGAGCGCATGGAGAAGCGGGGCATGGTGCTGTGCGTGCATGGTGAGGCGACCGGCGCGGAGGTGGATGTGTTCGACCGCGAGCGCGTGTTCATCGAGCGTACCTTGTCGCCGCTGGTACGACGCTTCCCAGGGCTGAAGGTGGTGTTCGAACACATCACCACCTCGGAGGCCGCACAGTTCGTGCGCGCGGCGGGGGCCAATGTCGGAGCGACCGTGACTGCGCATCATCTTCTGCTCAACCGCAACGCGATCTTTGCGGGTGGCATCCGGCCGCATCATTACTGCCTCCCGGTGCTCAAGCGAGAAACGCATCGCGAGGCGCTGGTGGCGGCGGTGACTTCGGGCAATCCCCGTTTCTTCCTCGGCACCGACTCCGCGCCGCATGCGCAGAGCACGAAGGAGAACGCCTGCGGCTGCGCCGGCTGCTACACCGCGCATGCGGGTATCGAACTGTACGCCGAGGTGTTCGAGGCTGCGGGGGCGCTCGAGCGCCTGGAGGCCTTCGCCAGCCTGAACGGACCGGCCTTCTATGGCCTGCCGCCCAATGCAGGCACGATTACGTTGCGTCGAGAGCCGTGGAGCGTGCCCGCAAGCTATCCCTACCTCGGCGCCGATCCGCTGGTGCCGCTGCGTGCTGGCGAGCAGGTGGCGTGGAAGCTCGTCGAGGGAGCGTGAGATGCGTGCCAACCGCAAGATTCTGACCCGTGTACTGGCCGCGCTCGGCCTGGTGGCTGTGCTCGCCGGCTGTGAGAACAGCGCCACCGCATACATGATCGACGGCAGCCAGCACGCGCTGATCCTGGTGCGCGAGCAGAAGTTCTTCTGGGACGACGAGCTTCGCCAGGCGGTGGTGGTTTCCCGCCTGCCTGCTTGTCAGAAACGTATCCGCATCCATCCGGGCTCGACCGAGCTGGTGGAAATGCGGGTCTATCAGGCGGGCGACATGCTGTGGGCCTTGCAGCAGGGTGCGCGTTGGTATCTGGCGGGCACCGAAGAGTGTCGCCTGCAGGACTGGGACAACCCTGGCAACCAGCCGCCAGGCGCCTTGGTGGGCAGCTTCGCGCTCAAGGAGGGCCAGCCGGTCTTCGTTGCTGCGCCGGCTGCAAACTGAACGCTGCATCTCGATCACACGCCCGGGGCCGCGCCTGCGTATAATCCACGCGGGAAGTTCGCCAGGCAGTCGCTGCGCACCGCGTTGTGCGTGGAGGAAAGTCCGGGCCCCGCAGAGCAGGATGCCGGCTAACGGCCGGGCGCCGTGAGGCGACGGAAAGTGCAACAGAGAGCAGACCGCCGATGGCTCGGACTCGGCCGCCGCAAGGTGGAAAAGTCCATATTGAAGAGTTCGCTCTTCAATGGAGATCAGGCAAGGGTGAAACGGTGCCACGGCGTGCGCAAGCGCGGCGCGGGCCGGCGCGAAAGTGCCGGCAGGTAAGAGCTCACCGCAGGACTGGCAACAGGACTGGCACGGCAAACCCCATCCGGGGCAAGGCCAAATAGGGGAGCATTGGCGTGGCTCGCGTCGCTCCCGGGTAGGCTGCTAGAGCGCCGTGGCGACACGGCGCCCAGAGGAATGACTGCCCGACATTGCCGGCTCGCCGGCGTGTTCGACAGAACCCGGCTTATCGGCGAACTTCCCAAACCCCTCGCCGCTTCTTGGTCATTCCCGCTTCGGCGACTCCCGCTTCGGCGATTCCCACTTCGGCGGCCGTATTCCTGGCCGCTCGTGCGGCGCGGGCGGTCCGCTGCTGCGCGCGACGCACATGAGCAGCCTTTTCGCGTTCCTCCTGCGCCGTTTTCAGGCTTGCTGCCCCACTTTCTCCCACAGGGGCTTCGCGGCGTTCAGGTTGAGGCCGAACTCGAGCACATTTTCCATCCCCTTTGATTTTGCAGGATTTATTGCACGATTTCGGCCGTGCGTTAAGTCATTGTGTCACAAAGAGATTCCCAGGTTGCTGCCTTGACCATGCAAGGCCTTTCCACTAAAGTGGGATCAAGTGGAAAAAAGTGGGAAAAAGTGTCGAGTCGATGCTTTTCCGATGCCGCCAGGGGGTGTGATGTTTCAGGGAGCTGCCGCGCTCAATCTCGATGCGAAGGGTCGTCTTGCGATCCCGGCGCGGCATCGTGACGCCCTCACTGCCGAGAGTGGTCAGCTCGTGCTCACGGCGCATCCTCACGGCTGCTGCCTCGTCTATCCGGTGCCTGCCTGGGAGCCGATCCGAGACCAGGTGCTTGCCGCGCCAGGGCTCGATCCACGCTCGGCGATGCTCAAACGCCTGCTCGTGGGCTTTGCCCAGGAAGAGTCGCTCGATGCCGCTGGCCGCGTGCTGGTTGCACCCTCGCTGCGCAAGTTCGCGAAGCTCGAGAAGCAGGTCTGGCTGGTCGGTCAGGGAACCCATTTCGAGCTCTGGTCGGACGAGGCTTGGGAGAAGCAGCAGCAGGCGATGCTCGATCTGGTCGCGACCGGGCTGCCGCCGGGTTTCGAGAGCCTGGCGCTGTGACGGCCGCGCAGGTTCACGTCAGCGTCCTGCTCGCCGAGGCAGTCGACGCGCTCGCGATCCGTGCCGACGGAATTTACGTCGATGGCACGTTCGGGCGCGGCGGTCATAGCCGTGCGGTGCTCGAGCGGCTGGGACCGCACGGGCGGTTGATCGCATTCGATCGCGATCCGATGGCGATTGCTGCGGGAAGGGCGATCGAGGATGCCCGACTGACGCTGGTGCACTCCGCCTTCAGCGCGCTGGACGAAGCGCTGAGCGGGTTGCAGGTCGAAAGGGTGGACGGTGTGCTGCTCGATCTGGGGGTGTCCTCACCCCAACTCGATGAGGGCGCCCGGGGTATGAGCTTTCGCTACGACGCGCCGCTGGACATGCGCATGGATACGAGCCGCGGGCAGACCGTGGCGCAATGGCTGGCGGAGGCCTCGGTCGGCCAGATCACGGAGGTCATCAGGGATTATGGAGAGGAACGGTTTGCTCATGCGATTGCAAAGGCGATTGCAGCTGCTCGGGCAGGGGGGGCTGTCGCAACCACTGGACAACTTGCCGCGCTCGTGGAAAAGGCGGTCCGCACGCGCGAGCCGGGGCAGCACCCTGCGACACGCACCTTCCAGGCTCTTCGGATTTTCATCAATCAGGAGCTCGAGGAACTGAGTCGTGTGCTGCCGGCCTGCGTGGCGCGCCTCGCACCCGGCGGGCGTCTGGCCGTGATCAGCTTTCACTCGCTGGAAGACCGCATCGTGAAGCGTTTCATGCGTGACGAGTCGCGCCCTCCTGTGTTGCCGAGGCGTCTCCCGCTGCGGGCGGCCGACCTGCCTGCGCCGCGGCTGCGGTTGCTCGGCAAGGCGATTCGCCCCACGGAGCAGGAGGTCGAGGCCAATCCGCGTGCACGCAGTGCGGTGCTGCGGGTGGCCGAGCGCACGGAGGCGCCGCGATGATCCGCGTCGATGCCGTCCTGGTCGCACTCGTGGTTTCCAGTGCGCTTGGCGTAGTGGCCGCGCAGCACAAGGCGCGCCAGCTCCACGCTGAGTACGAGCGCGAGCAGGCGCGCGCGCAGGCACTCGAGGTGGAGTGGGGGCAGTTGCAACTCGAGCAGAGCACCTGGGCGACGCACGGCCGCGTCGAAAAGCTGGCGCGGGAGAAACTGGGCATGCGCCTGCCGCCTGCCGGGCAGGTGATGGTCGTGGAGCCGCAGTCATGAAGAAACAGCGTTCGGTCACCTTCAACCACAATCCCTTGCTCAAGCGCGAACTTCCGGCCTGGAGGCCGCGGCTGGTCATGCTCGCGCTGATGGGGTGCTCGCTCGCCCTTGCAGGGCGTGCGCTCTACCTGCAGGGAATCCATCACGACTTCCTGCAGGCAAAGGGTGAATCGCGCTACGCGCGTACGCTCGAGGTGCCTGCTACGCGTGGCCGCATCACTGATCGTCACGGCGACATCCTTGCCGTGAGCACGCCGGTGCGCGCGGTGTGGGCGCTGCCTTCCGATGCGCGGTTTGAGCCCGCGCAGGCGCGCGAGCTTGCGCGCATGCTCGAGATGGACGTGAATGAACTGAACCGGCGGCTGGCTTCCGGGCGAGATTTCGTCTATCTGAAGCGTCAGGTTCCACCCGAGGTGGCCGCGCAGATCGCTGCCCTGGGGCTGCCGGGGATTCATCAGGAGCGGGAGTACCGTCGCTACTACCCCGGCGGCGAGGTGATGGCCCACCTGATCGGCTTCACGGACGTCGAGGACAAGGGTCAGGAGGGCATCGAGCTTGCGTTCGAAAAGCGCCTGGCGGGTCAGGCGGGCGCACGCCGCGTGATCAAGGATCGCCGCGGCCGGATCGTCGAGGACGTCGAGCCGATCCGCTCGCCGCGCGACGGGGAGGACCTTGCGCTGTCGATTGACGGCAAGATTCAATACCTGGTGTGGTCGGCCCTGCGTGACGCGATGCACGAGCACAAGGCCAAGGCGGCCTCTGCGGTGGTGCTCGACACGCGTACGGGCGAGGTGCTGGCGCTGGTCAATGCACCGACCTTCAACCCCAACAACCGCTCCGGGCTGACGGGTGCGCAGCTGCGCAACCGGGCGTTCACCGACTCCTTCGAGCCCGGTTCGGTGATGAAGCCCTTCATCGCCGCGCTCGCGCTGGAGCGCGGCAAGGTGCGTGCCGATACCGCGATTGATACCGGCAACGGGCGTATGACCATCGGTGCCGCCACGATTTCTGACACCAAGCGCCATGGCGTGATGACCGTGTCCGAGATCGTGCAGAAATCTTCGAACGTCGGCACGGTGAAGATGGCCCAGCAGTTCAGCCCTGACGAGATGTGGCACCTTTTCGATCAGCTTGGCTTCGGCGCGGCGCTGAATCTTGGCTTCCCCGGAGAGACGTCCGGACGTGTGCGGCCGGCCAAGAACTGGCGCCCCATCGAGCAGGCTACCATGTCGTATGGGCATGGCATTTCCACGAGCCTGATCCAGATGGCGCGCGCCTACATGGTGTTCGCCCGCGACGGTGAGCTCGTGCCGCTGTCGCTGACTCGCGTCGACGGCCTGCCGTCTTCGGGCAGGCGCGTGTTCTCGAGCGAGACTGCGCGCCAGATGCGCGCCATGCTGCACCTGGCGGCAGGCCCCGGCGGAACTGCGCCCAAGGCACAGGTGCCCGGATACACCGTCGCAGGCAAGACCGGTACCGCGCACAAGCTCGAGGATGGCCGCTACGCGCGTAAGTACATTTCGTCCTTCGTCGGCTTCGCGCCGGCGAACAATCCGCGCATCGTGGTGGCGGTGATGGTGGACGAGCCCTCGGCAGGCCAGTACTTCGGCGGCGCGGTGGCTGCGCCTGCGTTCTCGCGCATTGCCGAAGGTGCGCTGCGCACGCTGGGCGTTGCGCCCGATGTGCCGCTGACGCCGCTGCAACTGGCCCGGCGCAGCGCCGCGGATGAGCCGGCCGCTGAGGTCTCTCGGGAGCGCATGTGAGCACCGAACGGGCCCTCGCCCTGCTCGAGCGCCTGCGTGCAGCGGGTGTGGCAGCAACCGACATCACCGCCGATTCGCGCAAGGTCGTGCCCGGCTGCATCTTTGCGGCCTGGCCCGGTGTTCGCACCGACGGACGTCGCTATCTTGCCGATGCTGCGGCGCGGGGCGCAGCCGCGCTGCTGTGGGAAGAGGGCGATGGATTCGTCGCCAGCGGCTTTGGCGTTCCCGCCTTCGGGGTGCAGGGGCTGCGCGAACTGGCGGGATTTCTGGCGAACGAGATCCATGGCCAGCCGTCCTCTTCCCTCTGGCTGGCCGGGGTGACCGGCACCAACGGCAAGACCACGGTGAGCCAGATGCTGGCGCGCGCCTGCGGCGAGCTGGGTGAGCGCTGCGGCGTGGTCGGCACGCTGGGCTGCGGTTTCCCCGATGATCTCGAGGAAGGCCTGAATACCACGCCGGATGCGCTGGAGCTGCATCGCTGGTTCGGGCGCTTTCGCGCCGCCGACGCGTCGTCTGCTGCGATGGAAGTATCCTCGATCGGGCTGGATCAGGGCCGTGTGAACGGCGCTCGCTTCGATGTCGCAATCTTCACCAACCTCAGTCGTGATCACCTCGACTACCACGGCACCATGGACCGGTATGCGGAGGCGAAGAGCCGGCTCTTCAGTCGCCCCGAGCTCCGCGCGTCGGTGATCAACATCGATGATGCCTTCGGCCTGGTCCTTGCGCGCCGGCTGGTTGACCAAGGGGGGAGCGTCATCGCGTGCACCCGCTATGGCGCGAACCTGACCGCCGTTCCCGGTGCGCGGGTTCTGCTCGCTGACCGCCTGCAGGCTGCGCCCGCAGGCTTGCGTTTCACGCTGGCTTGGGAAGGTCGTGAGGCCGAGGTGAACGTGCGCATGGTCGCTCCGTTCAACGTTTCCAACGTCGTCGCGGTGGCTGGCGCCCTGCTTGCGCGCGGCGTCAGTTTTGACGATCTGGTTCCGGTGCTGTCGCGCCTGGTTCCTCCGCAGGGGCGCATGCAGCTTGTGGGGGGCGTCTGCGAGCCGCTGGTGGTGGTCGATTATGCGCACTCGCCGGATGCGCTGGCCAAGGTACTCGAAGCCTTGCGCGGGACCGTGCATACGCGGCGCGGAAGGCTGGTATGCGTGTTCGGTTGCGGCGGGGACCGCGATCCGGGCAAGCGGCCGCTGATGGGGGAGATCGCCCGCAACCTGGCCGACCGCGTCGTGGTCACCAGCGACAACCCGCGTTCGGAGGATCCGCTGCGGATCATCGATGCCATCGCGGCCGGCGCAGGTGCCGAAGCGGAGCGGATCGTCGATCGTGCGCAGGCGATCGAGCGCGCGATCGTGGAGGCGGGGCCGGACGATGTCGTGCTCCTCGCCGGCAAGGGGCACGAGCCCTATCAAGAGGTCCTCGGGGAGCGCCTGCCGTTCTCCGACATCGAGCAGGCCCGCAAGGCACTGCGCGCCTGGCACGTAAAGGGGGGCGAGCGATGATGAGCCTGCACGACGCGGTACGGGCGCTGGTCGCGCACGGCGCACGCCACGTGGGCTCGGCTCGCTTCGAGCGCGTGGGCACGGACAGCCGCTCCGTCGTTCCGGCGCAGCTCTTCGTCGCCTTGCGCGGAGAGCGTTTCGACGGACACACATTCCTGGCGGCTGCGGCCCGCGCCGGCGCGGCTGCGGCGATGGTGGATGCGGCCTGGGCCGCGGCCAATCCCGATGCCGGTGAAGGCCTGCCCTTGCTGATCGTCGACGACACCCGGCGCGCGCTCGGCACGCTGGCTTCTGCCTGGCGCGCGCGGTTCGCGCTGCCGGTGATCGGCGTCACCGGCAGTAACGGCAAGACCACGGTGAAGGAGATGTGTGCCGCGATCCTGCGCGCGCAGGCGCACGCGGACGGCTACGGCGATGAGTCCGTGCTGGCGACGCGTGGCAACCTGAACAACGACATCGGGCTGCCGCTGACCCTGCTCGAGCTGCGCGACTTCCACCGTGCGGCGGTGGTGGAGATGGGCATGAACCATCCAGGCGAGATCGGCTACCTGAGCGGGCTCGCGCAACCCACCGTGGCCCTGGTCAACAACGCCCAGCGTGCCCACCTGCAGGGGCTGGGCAGTGTCGAGGACGTCGCCCGCGAGAAGGGCGCCATCTACGGCGGCCTTGGCGCCGCGGGCGTGGCGGTGGTCAACGCGGACGACGCGCATGCGGCGTACTGGCGCGGTATCAACGAAGGCCGCGCGATTGTGACATTCGGTATCGAGCACGCGGCCGATGTCCGCGGCCGGTGTACCCTCCGCGGCCTCGGTTCGCGGCTCGAACTCGACAGCCCGCAAGGGTGCGTGGAGTTTGCCCTGCAGGTGCCGGGACTGCACAACGCACACAACGCGCTCGCTGCCGCAGCGACGTGTCTCGCGGCAGGCGCCGGGCTCGATGCGGTGATCGAAGGGCTGAGCGGTTTCGCGGGCACCCGCGGCCGGCTCCAGCGTCGCGAGGGACCCCGGGGCGCGTTGATTCTGGACGACAGCTACAACGCCAACCCGGATTCGGTGCGGGCGGGGATCGACGTGCTCGCGGCGACGCCCGGCAACACCTGGCTCGTGTTGGGTGACATGGGTGAGGTCGGTGAAACCTGCGCCCAGGTGCACGACGAAATCGGTGGCTATGCGAAGAGCAAGGGCATCGACGGCCTGTTCGCGCTGGGCGACATGAGCACGGTGGCGGTACGCAACTTCGGTGAGGGCGGGCGTCATTTTGCCTCGCCCGAAGCACTGGTCGGCGCGCTCGCGCCGCGGCTGAATGCAGACTCGGTGGTGCTGGTGAAGGGCTCGCGATTCATGCGGATGGAAAGGGTGGCGGATTTGCTCGCTGCGATGCAGGGCCCAACCCCTTCGGAACACGGCGGATCCTGAAATGTTGTTGGAAATTGCACTCTGGCTTGGCCAGGACATCCGGGGCTTCAACGTCTTCGGCTACATCACGCTGAGGACGGTGCTCGCGGCGCTCACCGCGCTGGCGATCTCGCTGATTGCGGGGCCCGGCGTCATCCGCTGGCTCGCCGCCAAGAAGATTGGCCAGGCGGTGCGTGATGATGGCCCGAAATCCCACCTCACGAAGGCGGGGACGCCGACCATGGGCGGCGCACTGATCCTGATCGCGATCGGCATCACGATGCTGCTGTGGGGCGACCTGAAGAACGATTACGTGTGGGTGACCCTGTTCGTCACCCTCGGCTTCGGTGCGGTGGGCTGGGTAGATGACTGGCGCAAGGTGGTGCATCGTGACCCGAAGGGGCTGGCAAGCCGGTGGAAATACCTGTGGACCTCGGCGATTGCGCTCGCTGCGGCCATCTACCTCGGCCTTACGGCGAGCACGCCGGCCGAAACCGAGCTGATCGTGCCCTTCTTCAAGGCGGTCGCCTATCCGCTGGGCATCTTCGGCTTCGTCGCGCTGACCTATTTCGTGATCAACGGTACCAGCCATGCGGTGAATCTCACCGACGGTCTGGACGGGCTGGCGATCATGCCCACCGTGATGGTGGCGGGTGCGCTGGCGATCTTCGCCTACGTGGCCGGTCATGCCGGGTTCGCCAAATACCTGGGTGTGCCCTACGTGGCCGGTGCCGGTGAGCTGGCGGTGTTCTGCGGTGCGATCTGCGGCGCCGGACTTGGTTTCCTGTGGTTCAACGCCTATCCAGCCGAAGTCTTCATGGGCGACGTCGGTGCGCTCGCGCTCGGTGCCGCGCTCGGCACGATCGCGGTGATCGTCCGCCAGGAGATCGTGCTCTTCATCATGGGCGGCCTGTTCGTCGCCGAAACCCTCTCGGTGATGTTGCAGGTGCTGTACTTCAAGGCCACCGGCGGCAAGCGCATCTTCCGCATGGCCCCCCTGCATCACCACTACGAGCTGGGCGGCTGGAAGGAGACGCAGGTCGTGGTCCGCTTCTGGATCATCACCATCATGCTGGTGCTGTTCGGGTTGTCGACGCTGAAACTGAGATGAGCGCACTCACGGGCAAACATGTTCTCGTCCTCGGGCTCGGTGAATCGGGCCTCGCCATGGCGCGCTGGTGCGCGCTGCGGGGTGCGCGCCTGCGCGTGGCGGACAGCCGTACTGCGCCGCCGGGGCTGGATGCACTGCGGGCGGATGCGCCGCTGGCCGAGATCGTTACCGGGTCGTTCGGTGCCGAGGTGCTGGATGGCATCGAGTGCATTGCCCTGAGCCCGGGCCTTGACCCCCGTACCGGCGTGGCGGCCGAGGCGCGCCGCCGCGGGTTGCCGCTTACCGGTGAGATGAGCCTGCTCGCCCAGGCGCTCGATGAGCTGGGCGTGCGCAAGCAGACGCGTATCCTCGCCATTACCGGCACCAACGGCAAGACCACCACCACCGCGCTGACCGCGGCGCTCGCCCGCTCCGCCGGCGTCGACGCGGTTGCGGCCGGCAACATCAGCCCGGCTGCGCTCGACGTGCTGATGCAGCGCCTCGAGATCGGTGCCGAGCTGCCGGAGTGCTGGGCGCTCGAGCTTTCGAGCTTCCAGATCGAAACCATGCGGGGCCTGGACGCCGAGGCGGCCACCGTGCTCAACATCACCGATGATCACCTCGACCGCTACCGCGACCTCGACGAATACGCTGCCACCAAGGCTGCGATCTTTCAGGGCGAGGGCGTGCAGGTCATCAACCGCGAGGATCGGCGCGTCGCGGCCATGGCCCGGCCGGGGCGGCGCGTACTCTCCTTCGGCGTCTCCGCGCCGAGCGCCGATGCCGAGTACGGTCTCGCCGATGTCGATGGGGCGCCGTGGCTGATGCGCGGCGGCGAACGCCTGCTTGCGCTGGCCGATCTTCCGCTCGCCGGGCGCCACAATGCGGCCAATGCCCTCGCCGCGCTCGCCCTGTGCGAGGGCGGGCTCGGGATCGCGCCGCGCCGCCTCGTGCCCGGCCTGATCGCCTTCTGCGGCCTGCCGCACCGGGTCGAACGGGTGGCGGAGCGTACCGACGGAGTGCGCTTCTACGATGACTCCAAGGGCACCAATGTCGGTGCAACGGTCGCCGCGCTGGCCGGAATGGATTGCCCCGTGGTGCTGATCGCCGGCGGCGACGGCAAGGGGCAGGATTTCACGCCGCTCGCGCCCGTGCTCGCGCAGCGCGGGCGTGCGCTGGTGCTGATCGGACGCGATGCCGCGCGCATCGAGGCGGCCGTCGCAGGGTGTGGCGTTCCCCTCGAGCATGCGCAGGACCTGGAGGCTGCGGTGCTGCGTGCCAACGCGCTTGCGTGCGCGGGCGATGTCGTACTGCTGTCGCCTGCCTGCGCCAGCCTGGACATGTTCCGCAACTACGCGCACCGCGCCGAGGTCTTCGTCGCTGCGGTACGCCGTCTGCCGGGGGTGAGTGCCTCATGAAACTCGCGGGCGGCTTCTCCGGGCTCTTCCACCGCGGCAGTCAGGCGCCGGACCCCGCACGCTCGGCGGCAGGGCGGCTCGCGCGGCAGGCTTCCGCGCCGGCGCGCGAACTCGACCTGCTGCTGATCTGGTCGACGGTCGCGCTGCTGCTGCTGGGCTTGGTCATGGTCTATTCGGCATCGATCGCGATCGCCGAGGGGAGCCGCTTCACCGGTCATCAGTCGCACTATTTTCTCATGCGCCACGCGGTCTTCCTCGCCGTAGGCATCGGCCTGGGACTGGTCAGCTTCCAGTTTTCGATGGCGCGCTGGCAGCAGCTGGCCCCCGCGCTCTTCGTCGCCGGCGTGGTGCTGCTGGTCGTGGTGCTGATCCCGGGGGTCGGGCGCGAGGTCAATGGTGCGCAGCGCTGGCTGTCGCTCGGGCCGGTGAACATGCAGCCCTCGGAGCTGATGAAGATCTTCGCGGCGCTGTACGCAGCCGACTACACCGTGCGCAAGCTCGACGTGATGGGAAGCTTCATCAAGGGCTTCCTGCCCATGCTCGTAGTGATCCTGTTCGTAGGCTTCCTGCTGCTGCGCGAGCCGGATTTCGGCGCCTTCGTCGTCATCACTACCATCGCCTTCGGGGTGCTGTTCCTCGGTGGCCTCAACGTGCGGGTGTTCGGCCTGCTCGCGGTGCTCGCGCTGATCGGCTTCGTGATCCTGATCTGGACCTCGCCGTATCGCCGCGACCGCATCTTCGGTTTCATGGACCCGTGGCAGGACGCCTTCGGCAAGGGCTACCAGCTCTCGCACTCGCTGATCGCCTTCGGGCGCGGGGAGTGGTTCGGGGTCGGCCTCGGCGGCAGCGTGGAGAAGCTGTTTTACCTGCCCGAAGCGCATACCGACTTCCTGCTCGCGGTGATCGCCGAGGAGCTCGGCTTCGTCGGTGTGCTCACCGTGGTGGTCCTGTTCGCCCTGATCGTGCAGCGAGCCTTCCTGATCGGCCGTGAGGCGATCAAGCTCGAGCGCTACTTCTCCGGGCTGGTGGCGCAGGGTATCGGCCTGTGGATCGGCGTGCAGTCCTTCATCAACATGGGCGTCAACATGGGGCTTCTGCCGACCAAGGGCCTGACCCTGCCGCTGATGAGCTTCGGCGGTTCGGGCATCGTGGCCAACTGCGTCGCGCTCGGCATCCTGCTCCGTGTCGACTGGGAGAACCGACAGCTCATGCGCGGAGGCCGTGCATGAAGACGCTGATGGTGATGGCCGGTGGCACGGGTGGCCACATCTTCCCCGGGATCGCGGTGGCAGAGGAACTGCGCGCACGCGGCTGGCGCATCGTCTGGATGGGCAACCCGGATGGCATGGAGGCGCGCATCGTCCCCGCGCGCGGCTATGAAACCGCCTGGGTGCGCTTCGGCGCACTGCGTGGCAAGGGGCTGGTCCGTAAGCTGCTGCTGCCGCTGAACCTGCTGCGCGGATTCTGGCAGGCGCTGCGCGCGCTGCGTCGTGTGCGCCCCGACGTGGTGCTCGGCATGGGCGGCTACATCACCTTCCCGGGCGGCATGATGGCGGCACTGCTCGGCCGCCCGCTGGTGCTGCACGAATCGAATTCGGTCGCGGGGCTCGCCAACCGGGTGCTGGCGAAGGTCGCCGACCGCGTGCTGAGCGGGTTCCCCGAGGTGCTGGAGAAGGCGGAGTGGCTGGGCAATCCGGTGCGTGCCGACATCGCTGCGGTGGTCCCGCCCGCAGAGCGCATGGCAGGACGCGAGGGGCCGCTGCGCGTGCTCGTGGTCGGTGGCAGCCTGGGGGCCGCGGTGCTCAACGAGACCGTACCGCAGGCGCTGCTGCGGCTTCCCGCAGAGCAGCGTCCGGTGGTCGTGCACCAGGCGGGCGAACGCCAGATCGAGGCCTTGCGCGCAGCCTATGCACGCGCCCAGGTCGAGGGCGATCTGCGGCCCTTCATCGCCGACATGGCGGCGGCTTATGCCGACGCCGATCTGGTGATCTGCCGCGCGGGCGCGCTGACCGTGGCGGAACTCGCCGCGGCGGGTGTGGCCAGCCTGCTGGTGCCTTTCCCGCATGCGGTGGATGACCACCAGACCGGCAACGCGCGCTTCCTCGCCGACCGCGCGGGCGCCTACCTGCTACCGCAGTCCGAACTCACGCCCGAGCGTCTGGCGGGCATCCTCGCCAGCCTCGATCGCGGCCGACTGCTGCAGATGGCCGAGAACGCCCGGGCGCTCGCCAAGCCGCTCGCCGCAGTGGCGGTTGCCAACGCATGTGCCGAACTGGCCGGTGGAGTACAGCAATGAAGCATAAGGTGCGGAACATCCATTTCGTCGGCATCGGCGGCTCCGGCATGAGCGGCATCGCAGAGGTGCTGGCCAACCAGGGCTACCGTGTGAGTGGCTCCGATCTCGGCGACAACGCCGCCACCCGCCGCCTGCAGAGGATGGGGGCGCGGGTCGTGCGCGGCCACGACGCCACCAATGTCGATGCGGCAGACGTGGTCGTCGTCTCCACGGCCGTGAAGGCGGACAACCCCGAAGTGCTCGCGGCGCGCGCCCGCCAGATTCCGGTGGTGCCGCGCGCACAGATGCTCGCCGAGCTGATGCGCTTCAAGCATGGCATCGCCATTGCGGGAACTCACGGCAAGACCACCACCACCTCGCTGGTCGCGAGCATTCTGGCCGAGGGCGGCATCGACCCCACCTTTGTGATCGGCGGACGCCTCAATGCAGCCGGTGCCAACGCCCGCCTGGGCAAGGGCGACTACCTGGTGGCGGAGGCGGACGAATCCGACGCCTCCTTCCTGCTCCTCAATCCGGTGATCTCGGTGGTGACCAATATCGACGCCGATCACATGGACACCTATGGCCACGACTTTGGTCGCGTCAAGCAGGCCTTCGTCGATTTCCTCCAGCGCCTGCCCTTCTATGGCGTGGCGGTGCTGTGTGCGGACGACCCGAACGTGCGCGAGATCATGCCCCGGGTCGCGAAGCAGATCGTCCGCTACGGCTTCTCGCCGGAAGCCAATATCCGCGCCGAGAACGTGCGCGCGGAGGGCGGGCGCATGCTGTTCGATTGCGTGCGCGTCAATGGCACGACCAGCCGGCTGGCGATCGAGCTGAACCTGCCCGGCATGCACAACGTGCTCAACGCGCTCGCCGCAATCGCGGTGGCGACCGAGGTGCAGGTGCCCGATGCAGCGATCGTGAAGGCGCTGGCGGATTTCCGCGGCGTTGGCCGCCGCTTCCAGCGCTACGGCGAGGTTGCGCTGCTGGACCAGGACGGTGACGAGGCCGGCAGCTTCACCCTCATCGACGACTACGGGCATCACCCGGTGGAGATGGCAGCGACCATCGCCGCGGCGCGCGGTGCCTTCCCGGGCCGCCGCCTGGTGCTCGCCTTCCAGCCTCACCGCTACACGCGCACACGCGACTGCTTCGAGGATTTCGTGAAGGTTCTGTCCACCGTCGACGGTCTGCTGCTGGCCGAGGTCTATGCCGCCGGCGAGGCCCCGGTCGTCGCCGCGGACGGCCGCTCGCTGGCGCGTGCGATCCGCGTGGCGGGCGCGGTCGAGCCCGTCTTCGTCGAGGACATCGCCGACATGCCGCGCATGATCCTGTCCGCCGCGCGCGACGGCGATGTCGTCATCACCATGGGCGCGGGCAGCATCGGCGCAGTGCCGGGCAAGCTCGCCAGCATCGAGGAAGCAGCGTGAAGGCCCGGTTCGGAAAGGTTGCGGTGTTGTTCGGCGGCTCCTCCGCCGAGCGCGAGGTTTCGCTGATGTCGGGCAGCGCGGTGCTCGCGGCGCTGCAGGCGGCGGGGGTGGATGCGCACCCCTTCGATCCCGCCGAGCGTGATCTGCACATCCTCAAGGAAGAGGGCTTCGAGCGCGTGTTCATCGCCCTGCATGGCCGTGGCGGCGAGGACGGCACGGTGCAGGGCGCGCTGGAGCTGATGGCGATCCCATACACCGGCAGCGGCGTCATGGCTTCGGCCCTGTCGATGGACAAGTGGCGCACCAAGATGGTGTGGCTGTCCGCCGGCCTGCCCACGCCGCGCTACGCCATCCTGGAGCGCGATACCGACTGGGATGCGGTGGTGACCGAGCTCGGCTTGCCGATCTTCGTCAAGCCCGTGCATGAAGGGTCGAGCATGGGCGCGACCAAGGTCACCGAGCCGGGGCAACTGCGCGCGGCGTGGGAACTTGCCGCGGGTTACGACAGCCTGGTGATCGCCGAGGAGTTCATCGTCGGCGACGAGCTCACCGCGCCCTTCCTCGAGGATCATGCCTTGCCGCTCGTGCGTATCGTCGCGCCGGACGGCAACTACGATTACCAGCACAAGTACTTCACCGACGACACGCGCTACGATTGCCCCTGCGGCCTGCCGGCCGAGCAGGAGGCCGCACTGCAGGCGCTGGTGATGAAATCTGCGCGGGTGCTGGGCTGCCGCGGCTGGGGGCGTGCCGACCTCATCCTCACCACCGATGGCCGGCCCTATCTGCTCGAGATGAACACCTCGCCGGGCATGACCGGTCACTCGCTGGTGCCGATGTCGGCCCGCGTCGCCGGGCTGGACTTCACCGCGCTGTGCCTGCGGATTCTGGAAGGAGCTCGCCTTGGCTGAGATCCAGGCCCGCCCTGCCTCGATCCGTTCCGCCCGTTCGGCGGCAGCGGGCGGTGCGCGCCCGCGCGCCGGGCAGGAGAAGGGCCTGTGGCACCGTCCGGCCTTGCTGAACCTGATCTCCGACCTGCTCACCCTTGCCGCTGCGGTCGCGCTCGGCTGGGCGCTGGTGACCTGGTTCCTTTCGCGTCCGCTGTTTCCGCTGCGCGAGCTGGTGGTTGCGACCAAGCCCGCACAGGTCACCGAGGAGCAGCTCGAATACGCCGCCCGTCTCGCCGTGCAGGGAAATTTCTTCACGGTCGATCTCGCCGCGGTGAAGGCGACCTTCGAGAAGCTGCCCTGGGTGCGCAAGGCCGAGGTGCGCCGGCGCTGGCCGGATGCGCTCGAACTGCGCCTGCAGGAGCACGAGGCCGTCGCCTACTGGACCGTGTCCGACAGTGGCGAGGCGCGCCTGGTTAACCGCCAGGGCGAAGTGTTCGTCGCCGCCAGCAATGGGGACATGCCTCAGTTCGACGGCCCGCAGGGGTCCTCGCAGTGGCTGCTGGCGCGCCATCACGAGTTTTCCAGCATGCTCGAGCCGCTGGGCGTGCGCCTGGTCGGACTGGCGTTGTCTGCACGCGAAGCGTGGCAGCTGCAGCTCGACAATGGCATGACCATCGTGCTCGGCCGCGAGCGTGACAAATCCCCGCTGGCCGAGCGGCTGCAGCGCTTCATCGCCGTGTGGCCGCGGGTGCAACAGGAAATCGACATCGACATCAGGCTGGCGGATCTGCGCTACCCGGGTGGGTTCGCGCTGACGCCGGCCGACGCCTCGGTACTGCAACAGGCCGAGCCCTCCTCCGGCAGGAAAGGCAGGAAATGAGCAAGGAATACAAAGAATTGATCGTCGGTCTGGACATTGGCACGGCCAAGATCACCTGCATGGTGGCCGAGGTGAAGCCGGACGGCAGGCTCAACGTGATCGGCCTCGGCACGCAGCCGACGAACGGCCTCAAGCGCGGCGTGGTGGTCAACATCGAGGCCACGGTCGACGCGATCTCGCGCGTGGTGCAGGAGGTCGAGGTCATGGCCGACTGCAAGATTGCCGAGGTCTATACCGGGATCGCGGGCAGCCACATCAAGAGCTTCAACTCCAGCGGCACGGTCGCGATCAAGGAGAAGGAAGTCTCGACCATGGACGTGGAGCGCGTGATCGAGGTTGCGCGCGCGATGCCGATCCCGGCCGAACAGCAGATCCTGCATATCCTCACGCAGGAGTTCATCATCGACGGCCAGGGCGGCGTGCGCGAGCCGATCGGCATGAGCGGCGTACGGCTCGAGGTGAAGGTGCACATCGTCACCGGCGCGGTGTCCGCGGCGCAGAACGTGATCAAGTGTGTGCGCCGCTGCGGGCTGGAGGTCATGGACCTGAGCCTGCAGCCGCTCGCCTCCAGCCATGCGGTGCTGACCGAGGACGAAAAGGAGCTCGGCGTGTGCATGGTCGATATCGGCGGCGGCACCACCGACATCGCGGTGTTCACGCAGGGCGCGATCCGCCACACCGCAGTGATACCGGTCGCGGGCGACCAGATCACCAACGACATCGCGATGGCGCTGCGCACGCCGACCTCCGAGGCCGAGGAGATCAAGATCCGCCACGGCGTGGCGATGCATCAGATGGCCGACCCCGAGGAGATGATCGAGGTCCCCGGGGTGGGCGATCGCCCGCCGCGCAAGCTCTCGCGCCAGGCCCTGGCCGACGTGATCGAGCCGCGCGTCTCCGAGCTCTTCGAGCTGGTGCAGGCCGAGCTGCGCCGCAGCGGCTACGAGGAGCTGCTGTCCTCGGGCATCGTGCTGACCGGCGGCTCGTCGGTGATGCGCGGCATGGCCGAGCTGGCGGAGGAGGTGTTCCACATGCCGGCGCGGGTTGGCGCGCCGCAGTACGACGGTGGTCTGGCGGACGTGGTGTGCCAGCCGCGCTACGCCACCGCGATGGGCTTGGTGATGGAAGGTGCCGCACAGCGGCGCAGGGGCATCCAGGCGCGGGAGACGCGCAGCATGAAACAGGTTTTCGGGCGCATGAAGGCGTGGTTTGAACGTAATTTCTGAACCGTGCCGGGTGCGCAAGTCATTTTGAATGAATGCTGGATCATCGCAGGTTATTTAGTAGTAGACTTCGCGGAAAATACTAGATGCAGGCAGATCGGCGTTCGGTGTTGAGCAGGACCGTCAATTCAGGAGGCGAGGCAAATGTTTGAAATCGTTGAGAAGGAACCGACCGGGACCGTGATCAAGGTCATCGGCGTCGGCGGCGCTGGGGGGAACGCGGTCGATCACATGATCCGCGAGGGGGTGAAGGGCGTGCACTTCATCTCTGCCAACACCGACGCCCAGGCGCTCAAGCGCTGCCTGGCGCCGGTCAAGGTTCAGCTCGGCAACACCGGTCTCGGTGCCGGCTCCAAGCCCGAAGCGGGCCGTGCGGCCGCGCAGGAGTCGCGCGAGGACATCGCCGCGGTGCTCGAAGGCGCACACATGGTGTTCATTACTGGCGGCATGGGCGGTGGTACCGGCACCGGTGCAGCGCCCGTGGTGGCCGAGATCGCCAAGGAGATGGGCATCCTGACCGTCGCGGTGGTGACCAAGCCGTTCGACTTCGAGAACCGCATCCGTGTCGCCGAAAGCGGCGTCGAGGAGCTGACCCGCCACGTCGATTCGCTGATCGTGGTGCTCAACGACAAGCTGCTCGATGTGTATGGTGACGACGCCGGCTTCGAGGAGTGCTTCCGCTCCGCCGACAACGTGCTGCGCTCGGCGGTGGGAGGCATCGCCGAGATCATCAACGTCCCCGGTCTGGTCAACGTCGACTTCCAGGACGTACGCACCGCGATGGCCGAGATGGGCCGTGCGATGATGGGCTCGGCCGAGGCCGCCGGTCTGGACCGCGCCCGCATCGCAGCCGAACAGGCCGCCGTGTCGCCGCTGCTCGAGGGCACCGAGCTCTCCGGCGCGCGCTGCGTGCTGATCAACATCACCGCCAGCAAGTCGCTGAAGATGTCCGAAGTGCGCGATGCAGTGAAGACGGTGCAGGCTTTCGCCGCGCCCGAGGCCTTCGTCAAGTACGGCACCGTGTTCGAGGACGCCATGGAAGACCGTATCCGCATCACCGTCGTGGCTACCGGGCTCGGTGCGCCGCGCGCGGCGCGCCAGCCGGTCATGCAGGTGGTGCAGGGCACGGGCACCTACGGTCCGTCCATGGGCGGCAACGTCGACATGAACAGCCTGGACGTGCCGGCCGTGATCCGCAACCGCCGCAGCTCGACGGTCGAGGCCATGAGCACCAGCGGTGTCGGCACCTACGACATCCCGGCTTTCCTGCGCCGTCAGGCCGACTGAGCTTCGTCCGTGGGCGTGGGAGCAGGAGTGCAGTGCGAGTAGGAGCAGGAGTGGGCCCGGCCGTGAAACCGCCTCGTTCGCGGGCAGGCCCCGCTCCCGCGCAGCGCGCGCCTGCGCCAGGTTGACGCTGCCGCGATGTGTGCAGAGACGTCCCCGAAAACCCGCATCCAGACCGAAGCCTCCGGTCCGGTTGCGGGTTTTTCGCTTTATGGTTGCTGCTTTGCAACATCCGCTTTCGCAAGAGCCGTTCCGTATCGGAGCGATAGCCGGGACCTGCCGGGGGTGCGTGATAAAATCCGCGTTCGCAAAAGGAAAAGACCATGATCAGGCAGCGCACCCTCAAATCCATCGTCAAGGCCACGGGGGTCGGTCTGCATGGCGGGCGCAAGGTCAACCTGAGCCTGCGCCCGGCGGCGCCCGACACCGGCATCGTCTTCCACCGCATCGACCTGGATCCCCCTCTGACCCTGCCTGCTGACCCCTATTCGGTATGCGACACGCGCATGTGCTCCGGGCTGGAAAAGGGCGGGCAAAAGGTCGGCACGGTCGAGCACCTGATGTCCGCGCTTGCAGGCCTTGGCATCGATAACCTGCACGTCGACGTCGACGCGCCCGAGATTCCCATCCTTGACGGCAGCTCGGCGCCTTTCGTTTTCCTGCTTCAGTCCGCGGGCATCGAAGAGCAGAAAGCGGCGAAGAAATTCCTGCGCGTGAAGAAGCCTGTCGAGTACGTCGAGGGCGACAAGTGGGTGCGGCTGGAGCCGTACGACGGTTTCCGTCTCTCCTTTTCCATCGTCTTCAACCACCCCGCAATCGACTCGACCTCGACCAAGGTCATGATCGACTTCGCCGAACACTCCTATGTCCGCGACGTCGCGCGGGCGCGCACCTTCGGCTTCATGCAGGACGTGGAGTTCATGCGCGCCAACGGGCTCGCGCTGGGCGGCAGCCTGGAGAACGCGATCGTGATGGACGAGTACCGCGTGCTCAATGCCGAAGGGCTGCGCTACGGGGACGAGTTCGTAAAGCACAAGGTGCTGGACGCGATCGGCGACCTGTACCTGTGTGGCCACCCCTTGCTTGCGGCGTACTCCGCCCACAAGGCGGGGCATGCGCTGAACAACCAGATCCTGCGCGTGCTGCTGGAAGACAAGGAAGCCTGGGAGATCGTCAGCTTCGAGCGAGAAGCCGTCACGCCGGCCGCCGTCTCGCACCAGTTCGCACCCCTGGGCCACGCCTTCGCATGACGATGCGCATGCGCACAGTCGGTTGCTGCATGAAACGAAACGCTCGTCCCGCGGCGCCGGGAGGCGCCCCGGCATGCTGATCATGCGCCTGCTCCTGCTGCTGGCAGTGCTCGCGATCGGCGGCTCGGTGATCCTGTGGCAACTCACCGGCAACCCGCGCTACAAGGCCTGGGCGTGGAAAGCCTTTCGCGCTGCGGTCGTGCTCATCTTCGTGTTTCTGTCCCTGTTCGCGATCGAGCGCATTCTGGCGCCGATGATCTAGTCTTCCGCTGTCGTGACTGCCGAGTTGTGTGGTGATCAGCGGGCGCGTATGGTGCCGGTCAGCCACTTCCCATGCCTGAGCGCCGCGGCCGCGGCCGCAGCGGGCGCGTCATTGCGTTCGGGCGCGGCGTGCGAGGCGCTCGATCGCGCTGCGCAGCTCGGAGTCGGCGGGTAGCGAGGCGGCGAAATCCGTGAGGTGGTCGAGGCTGGCGCCGGAGAGCTTGCGCTGCGTGGCGGGGCGCTCGGGAGGGGGCATAGCGTCGGGGCTGAGAATGCGCACCTTGATGCCCTGCACGCTATGGCCCGCCATGCGCAAGTGCTCGGTCAGGCGAGGCAGGATCTGCTTGAGGCGCACTGCGGCGGCGGCCGTCTGCGCGAAGACCACGAGATGCTCGTCCTTGAGGTTGCCCACCCGGTACTGCGCGATGGCCTGCGCCGGCAGGGCGGTGGCGAGCGCGGACTCCAGCGCGGTTTGCAGGCGGCGCAGCCGGCTGGCGTGGTCCTGCAGCCGGGCGAGGGTTTCGCCGCTGCCAAGAAAGCGTCGTAGCGGATTGCTCATGTAGGGCGAGGCGCGGTCCCGATGGAGGCGCGATGAGGTGCATCGGATTGCCATGATAAACTCCCGCCTTTGCCGAATCGACCTCGACCCCAAAACATGATCTCCGGCCTGCTCAAGAAGATTTTCGGTAGTCGCAACGACCGCCTCATCCGCCAATACAAAAGCACCGTGCGCAAGATCAACGCGCTCGAGCCGGAGATGGCCGCCCTGTCCGACGAGGCCTTGCGTGGCAAGACCGCGGAGTTCCGCCAGCGCGTGGCCGACGGCGAGACGCTGGACGCCCTGCTGCCCGAGGCTTTCGCGGTGGTGCGCGAGGCCGGCAAGCGGGTGCATGGCATGCGCCACTTCGACGTCCAGCTCGTTGGCGGCATGGTGCTGCACAACGGCAAGATCGCGGAGATGCGCACCGGCGAGGGCAAGACCCTGGTCGCGACCCTGCCGGCCTACCTCAACGCGCTTGGCGGCAAGGGCGTGCATGTGATCACGGTCAACGACTATCTGGCCAGTCGTGACGCGGAGTGGATGGGGCGGATCTACGGTTTCCTCGGCCTGACCACCGGCTGCAACCTGTCGCGCATGCCGCACGACGAGAAGCAGGCCGCCTACGCAGCCGACATCACCTACGGCACCAACAACGAGTTCGGCTTCGACTACCTGCGCGACAACATGGTCTATGCGGCAAATGAGCGTGTGCAGCGCGGGCTCAACTTCGCGATCGTCGACGAGGTGGACTCCATCCTCATCGACGAGGCGCGCACGCCGCTGATCATCTCGGGGCAGGCCGAGGATCACACCGAGCTCTACCTCAAGATGAACCAGGTCGCGCCCATGCTGAAGAGGCAGGAAGGCGGGCTGGACGACAAGGACGCGGTGCTCGAGCCCGGCGACTACACCGTCGACCTCAAGGCCAATCAGGTGCTGCTTACCGAGCAGGGCCACGAAACCGCCGAGCAGATCCTGGTGCGCATGGGCATGCTGGCCGAAGGCACCAGCCTGTACGACCCGGGCAACATCCTGCTGGTGCACCACCTGTATGCCGCGCTGCGTGCGCACGCCCTCTACCACAAGGATCAGCAGTACGTGGTGCAGAACGGCGAGGTGGTGATCGTCGACGAGTTCACCGGCCGCCTGATGGCCGGCCGGCGCTGGTCGGACGGCCTGCACCAGGCGGTCGAGGCCAAGGAGGGTGTGCGTATCCAGGCCGAAAACCAGACCCTGGCCTCGATCACCTTCCAGAATTACTTCCGCATGTACGGCAAGCTCGCCGGCATGACCGGCACGGCCGACACCGAAGCCTACGAGTTCCAGCAGATCTACGGCCTCGAGACGGTCGTTATCCCGACCAACCGCCCGATGCAGCGCAAGGACGGGAACGACAAGGTCTACCGCACCGCGAAGGAGAAGTGGGATGCGGTGATCGAGGACATCCGCGGCTGCGTCGAGCGCGGCCAGCCGGTCCTGGTGGGCACCACCTCGATCGAGACCAACGAATTCCTCGCTGCGGAACTGAAGAAGGCGAAGATCGCCCACCAGGTGCTCAACGCCAAGCAGCACGACAGCGAAGCGCAGATCGTCGCCCAGGCCGGTCGTCCGGGCATGGTGACCATCGCGACCAACATGGCCGGTCGCGGCACCGACATCGTGCTCGGCGGCAACATCGAGAAGCCGGTTGCTGCCGTGCGCGAGGATGCGAACCTGTCCGACGCCGACAAGGAGGCGAAGATCGCCACCCTGCGCGCCGACTGGCAGAAGGTGCACGACCTGGTGATCGCCAACGGCGGCCTGCACATCATCGGTACCGAGCGCCACGAGTCGCGCCGCATCGACAACCAGTTGCGCGGCCGCGCCGGCCGGCAAGGGGATGCGGGTTCCAGCCGCTTCTATCTGTCGCTGGAAGACCCGCTGATGAAGATCTTCGCCGGCGAGCGCCTGAACGCGATCATGGTGCGGCTGAAGATGCCCGAGGGCGAGGCCATCGAGCACGCCATGGTCACGCGCTCGCTCGAGTCGGCGCAGCGCAAGGTCGAACAGCGCAACTTCGATATCCGCAAGCAGTTGCTCGAGTACGACGACGTCTCCAACGACCAGCGCAAGGTGATCTATCAGCAGCGTAACGAACTGCTCGAGAGCGAGGACATCTCGGACACCGTCCGCGCGATGCGTCAGGGCGTGCTGCACGAGATCTTCCGCCGCTACGTCCCTGCCGACAGCGTGGAGGAGCAGTGGGAGATCCCCGCACTGGAACAGGCGCTGCTCGGCGAGTGCCAGTTGCGCGTGCCGGTGGGTGAATGGCTGAAGGCCGAGCCCAGCCTGGACGACGACGCCATCCTGGAGCGCGTCATTCAGGCCGGCGAGGAAGCCTACGCCGCCAAGACGGCGATCGTCGATCCGGCGGCTTGGCACCAGTTCGAACGCAATGTGATGCTGCAGAGCCTGGACAACCATTGGCGCGAGCACCTCGCCGCGCTGGACCACCTGCGCCAGGGCATCCACCTGCGCGGCTATGCGCAGAAGAACCCCAAGCAGGAGTTCAAGCGCGAGGCCTTCGAGTTGTTCGAGTCCTTGCTGGACACCGTGCGCGCCGACGTCACCAAGATCCTGATGACGGTGCAGATCCGCACCGAGGCGCAGCTCGAAGAAGCCGAGAAGCCGCAGCAGGTCGAGAACGTGCAGTATCAGCATGCCGACTATGACGAGGCACTGGGCACGGGCGATGGCGAGAAAGGAGCGGCGCAGCCGCAGGTCAACGCCGGCCCCAAGGTCGGGCGCAATGATCCCTGCCCTTGCGGCTCGGGCAAGAAATACAAGCACTGCCACGGTAAGCTCAGCTGAGCCGGGCCCGGGGAGGACGACTGTCCGCGCCGGGTAAGGGTGTGAGCGAACGAGGGGGGCGGTTCCGGAAGGAGCCGTCCCCCTCGTTCGTTCAGGCACGCGGTCATGCGCACGTATTTCGGGTCGACGTTTTTCGCTGCGCTGGCCCGCATGAAAGCGGTCATCCGGCGTTGTAGGCATGCCTGTCGCATCGGCTTGCCGGCCTGGCAGACGGGGCGGGGGGGCGTGCGGCGTTTCCGCCGCTTGCGCCAAACCCTTTCCGGTAGCCTGAATCCGCTATCATTCGGCGACTCGACGCCGCCGGCCTTCCCGCTGCCGGTGTGTGCACTTCCGGAGATCCGCATGGCCGTCAATCTGAACACCCCGAACCCCGCCGATCTGCTGCCCGTTGGGGGCGTCCGCCTTGGTGTTGCCGAGGCGGGCATCCGCAAGGCCAACCGCCGCGATCTCACGGTCATCGCGCTGGAAGAAGGGAGCCGCGCCGCGGGCGTGTTCACCACGAACCGCTTCTGTGCCGCGCCCGTTCAGGTGTGCAAGGCGCACCTTGCGGGCGGCGCGATCCGCGCGCTGGTGATCAACACGGGGGTGGCCAATGCCGGTACCGGCGAGCCGGGCCTGGCCAACGCGAATGCCACCTGTGCCGCGCTGGCGCAGGAGATGGGTATCGAGGCCGGCCAAGTGCTGCCGTTCTCGACCGGGGTGATCCTCGAGCCGCTGCCCATGGACCGACTGGTCGCGGGTCTGCCGAGGGCGGTGGCCGACCTGCGCGCCGAGGGCTGGTTCGACGCTGCGCATGCGATCATGACCACCGACACGCTGGCCAAGGCAGTGTCGAAGCAGGTGCAGATCGGCGGCTGCACGGTCACGCTCACGGGTATCAGCAAGGGGGCGGGCATGATCAAGCCGAACATGGCGACCATGCTCGGCTTTCTCGCCTGCGACGCGGCAGTGTCCCAGGCGCTGCTCGAGGGGCTGGTCAAGGAAGCGGCCGACCTGTCCTTCAACAGCATCACCGTGGATGGTGACACCTCGACCAACGACTCCTTCGTGCTCATCGCCACCGGTGCTGCGGGCAATGCCGAGATCACCGACGCAGCGAGTGCCGACTACAAGGTGCTGCGCGATGCGGTGGTCGAGGTCTCGATCGCGCTTGCTCAGGCCATCGTGCGCGACGGTGAGGGGGCGACCAAGTTCATGACTATTGCCGTGGAGGGGGGCAAGGATCGGGAGGAGTGCCGCAAGGTCGCCTACGCAGTGGGACATTCGCCCCTGGTCAAGACCGCCTTCTTCGCTTCCGACCCCAACCTTGGACGCATCCTCGCTGCAATCGGCTATGCGGGTATCGATGATCTCGACGTGTCAAAGCTGCGCGTGTGGCTTGGCAGTCCTGAGGAATCCGTGCTCGTGGCAGAGCACGGCGGGCGGGCGGCGAGCTATGTCGAGGCGGCCGGCGCACGGATCATGCAGCACGCCGAACTCACGGTGCGCATCGATCTTGCGCGCGGCGATGCCGCGGCGACCGTCTGGACCTGCGATTTTTCGTACGATTACGTGAAGATCAACGCGGATTACCGCAGCTGATCCGCAATAAGGCGTTGCCGTTCCGGCCAGCGAGGGCGTGACGTGCTTCACTGGCCGAGCCGGATGCCCCGCTGCAGTGTTTCCGTTCCGGGCACAATCCGGCTCGTGGAGCGCGGAGGCGTCAGGGGACGGAGCGTGGGTAAACCGAGCCTGCAGAGAGAGCGAGGCATGAAGAGATTGTATTCGGGGGGCAGGCGTGGCATGCACAGGACCGTCGCGGCTTTGCTCGCGTCGTCCTGCCTGCTCGCGCCGGCGGTGAGGGCGAGCGGCCCCTTTTTCGACGAGATCCCGCTCGTGCTGACGGCGTCGCGACTTGCGCAGTCGCCGCTGGATGCGCCAGCGCCTGTCACGATCATCGATCGCGAGATGATCGCGGCCTCGGGTTTTACCGAGATCCACGATCTGTTGCGTCTGGCACCTGGTTTTCTGGTCGCCGATATCGCCGATTCGCAGCCTTCGGTCGCGCGTCATGGGCTCGGCGATGCTTACGATCGCCGGATCAAGGTCATGATCGACGGGCGCACCATCAACAGCCCGCTGTGGGGCGACACCCGGTGGGACAGCCTGCCCTTGCGCGTCGACGATATCGAGCGCATCGAGGTCGTGCGTGGGCCGAACGGCGCTGCCTATGGGGTGAATGCCTACCAGGGGGTGATCAACCTCATCACCCGTGCGCCAGCGACGGAGGCGGGCAAGACGGTGATCCTGCGCGCCGGCAAGGACCGCTTCTACGACTACGGGGTTCGCATCAACGGCGCGGCTGAGGGCGCACTCGACTGGAGGCTCTCGGCTTCGCGCCGCTCGGCGGTCAATTTCGAATCCCATTTCGAGAATCTGCCCACGTTCAAGCGCTGGCACGGGGCGGAAAGGCTGACGCGTAATGTGGCGAACTTCAATGCGGCGCTGCAGATGACGCCGCAGGATAGCCTCGCGCTACAGCTGGGCTTCAGCGAGGGGCCGAGCTGGCGCGGATCGCCCGACTACGATGACTTCCCCGAGCATGTCGAACGCGACCGTTCCCTGTATCTGCAGGCCGGTTGGGAGCGCGCGATTGGCATCGACTCCCTGCTGAGTGTGCAGTTCTATCATCAGAACGAGCGTTCCCGGGGCAACTGGCCGGTGCGCCAGGTCGACCCTGCGGGCGTGCTGCACACTTTCGGCACAGACCGCGACAGCGAGGTGCAACGCAACGACCTCGAGCTGCAATACAGCACGCGCCTGTCCGCATCCCTGACCGGCATGCTCGGCCTGGGCCTGCGCTCGGAGCGTGCGCGATCGCTGGGGCTCTTCGGTACGAGCGACTGGCTCGACGCGACCCATGGGCAGATCTTCGGCAGCGTGGAGTGGAGGCCCATCGAGGCCCTACGGCTGAATCTTGGCGGGACCTTCGAGGATCATCACTACAGCGGCGGCTTGTTCTCCCCGCGGCTTGCGGCCAATTACATGCTGGACCAGACGTCTGCGCTGCGGGTGTCGGCCGGCACGGCGTATCGGGCCCCGAGTCTGATGGAGTCGCGTGCGTTCCAGACATACCGTGAAGGGGACCTGATCCGCCGGATCCTGTTCCGGAGCCTGGGGCCACTCGAGGCGGAGCGCATGCGCTTCGTCGACCTGGGCTACATGGCGCAGCTCCCCTCCCTGGGGCTGACGCTGGATGCACGGGTCTTCCGCGAGCACTACGAGCGCTTCATCGACGACCGGAGCTGCAGGACCTACCCGCAGGGCTTCGATCTCGGCACGCTGCCGGACGACTACCAGCTTGCGGCCTGCAAGGCCGAGTCTCCGTCCAATTTCCAGCCGTTCGCGCTCGGCCAGAAGGCCTTCTACTTTTTCAACGGCAACGATTTCCGCATGACCGGTGCCGAGTTCACCGTAGACTGGCGGCGGCCGGGGTGGGGGCGCGTGATTCTGTCGCAAGCCTTCGTCCGCATCGACAAGGGTGCGCCCTACACCGACCAGGACATCCCGAACACCCGAGTTCGACAGTTACGCTCGCAAGTGCTTGTTTTTGCTAGAGCGGACTTTCAAAAATGCCACTACAACAGCGCCAGCTGCTCCGGCGCCGCTGGCT